>JADLDC010000100.1 GCA_020846885.1 Acidobacteriota bacterium
AAGAAAAGGTGATCAAAATGCGTTTCGGCCTCGGCAACACCGGCAGCGAACACACGCTCGAAGAGGTCGGCCAACACTTCGCAGTAACTCGTGAGCGCATCCGCCAGATCGAGGCCAAGGCCCTGCGCAAGCTTCGTCACCCCTCGCGTTCACGGCGTCTCAAGGCATTTCTCGAAGGAAAGCCGTAATGTTAAGCAAACTTTAGTTTGTTGATCTCAACAAACTAAAGTTTGTTTAACTTCCCAAAAAACAGCTAACTTAAGTTAGGTCTTTCTTATCAAAGACGCCGCCTCATCGACGGCGCGGGCAAGATCTTTAACTTCACCGTCCAGCTGCATCTCATAGATCGCATCGAGGATTTGCTTGAACTGTGGAGAGGGACGTAGGCCGAGTTCGATCAAATGCCGCCCCATTAGGATTGGATCCGGGGCCTTTTTTTCTATATCCAGCGTACGGACCCGTTGGATGAACCACTCCTGTGCCTCTGATCCGAAACGCTTCTCCACAGGCAGCCAATCCGGATTGCGGCCGAGGCTGTCGGCCTTTGCGACGCGGTAAAGCAAGTCGGGCTCGACCTTGCGCGCCAGCCGTCGGAACGCTCCGTCGCCGACGGGATTTCTTGGTTCCGCCTTATAAAATTCGCCGGGTTTCAAGTGATATCGGACAAGCTGGATGACCTGGTTCCGAACGTCGTAGCCATTAAGCGTGTGAATGCCGAGAGTATCGAGAAAAGTGATCGTCGGCTCGACGCCGGCCTCGTCGTGAGAATGCGAACGCCATCGGCCATCGAAAAACTGGGTCGTCGGCGGTTTGCCAAAGTCGTGCGCAACGGCGGCCAGCATCACGGTCGCCTGCTTTTCGTACGGCAGGCCGTCGATCAATTTTCGTGCCTCGTCCGCGACCATCATCGTGTGAATATCGACATCGCCTTCAGGATGCCATTCCGGCTCTTGCTTCACGCCGACAAGCGATGCAAGCTCCGGAAAAAGCTGTTCGACCACGCCAAGATCGTACAGCCATTTCAAACCGATCGAAGGTTGCTGCGCTTTCAACAGTAACTTTTCAATCTCGCCCCAGATGCGTTCCATCGGCAGATCGGTCACGTCGATCGAACGGCAAAGCTTGACGGTTTCCGGCGCGATATCAAACTCAAGCCGTGCCGCAAATTGCGCAGCCCGGAGTACGCGAAGCGAGTCATCCGCAAACGTTTCATCCGAAACATGCCTCAGCACCTTTCGCTTGATATCTTCCCTGCCATTGAATGGATCGACTATCTCGCCTGTCAGCGGATCTTTCAATATCGCGTTTACCGTAAAATCGCGTCTTCGGCATGCTTCCTCAAAAGACATACCCGGATCGCCTTCAACTACAAACCCGCGATGGCCTTTTCCAACTTTCCGCTCACGCCGCGGCAGCGACACATCCAAATGCAATCCAACCTTGTAAACCGTAAATGCCTCGCCCACAACATTCACGTCGCCAAAACCATCAAGGATCTCTCGCAGCTTTTCCGGTTCTACACCGTAAACCTCAACATCCCAGTCCTTCGGCTCGACACCCATCAACTCGTCGCGTACACAACCGCCAACAAGCATTGCCCGTCCACCTGCGAGAGCCACGGCTTCAGCCAGAATTCTTATCGTTGGACTACGCTCGTCCATAGCTTGAAAAATAGACAGTAAAAATTTAGCTGACCGCTATTAACTCATAGCTATCAGCTATTCTTAATCTCCCACAACCGGATGGCAAATCAGAGAGACCTCTGAAGATGGTCCTTGAGAGTTTCGACCGAGATTCGCTCCTGTTCCCAGGTATCCCGATCTCGGACTGTGACGGCGTTGTCCTCTAATGATTCGTGATCGACCGTCACGCAGAACGGCGTACCGATCTCGTCCTGGCGGGCGTAGAGTTTACCGATGCCGCCAGTGTCGTCATAGACGGCGCGCATTGAAGGCTGAAGATCTTTTTTCAAACGCTTTGCCATTTCGACGATTTCCGGCTTGTTCTTTGCCAGCGGAAGTACGGCCACCTTGATCGGGGCCATTTCTGGTTTTAGTTTCAAGATGACACGCGTTTCGCCTTTATCGTTTGTTTTTTCGGTGTAGGCGTCCATCATCACCGCGAGCAGCGTCCGATTTACCCCGATCGACGGTTCGATTATGTAAGGATAAAACCGTTCATTCGTTGCCGTGTCAAAATACGAAAGATCCTCGGTCGAATCAGGGTTGATCCGTTTCCCTTCCGCATCTTCGGGTTTCTTTGAATGAACCCGCAGATCGTAATCCGTTCGATTGGCGATACCCATCAGTTCGTCAAACTGCTTTGCTTCATCGTCGCGCTCAGGGAAGAACCGATAAAGAATATCGACCGTCCGTTCGGAATAATGGGCAAGCTCTTCCTTCGTTTGCTCGTAATCCTTAAGGTTCGCATCCGAAATTCCGATCGAATTTATCCACGAATGAAAGCCGTCGATCCATTCCTGATGAGCACGCCCTGCATCGGGCGGATTGACGAAATATTCGATCTCCATCTGCTCGAACTCGCGCGTTCGGAAAATAAAATTCCCCGGTGTAACTTCGTTCCGAAACGCTTTGCCGATCTGCGCGATCCCAAACGGCAGCTTGCGCCGCGACGTATCGAGCACGTTCTTGAAATTGATAAAAATGCCCTGCGCCGTTTCCGGCCGAAGATACGCCAACGCCGTCGGATCGTCATCGGCCGAGACCGCTCCGATGGTCGTACGGAACATCAAATTGAACGGCCGCGGATCGGTCAGATTTGTCGAACCGCAATTCGAGCAAACGAATTTTCCGTTCGCGTCAGTATCTAATTTGTCCTGCCGCAGCCTCGCCTTGCAGTCGCGGCAATCGACCAGAGGATCGGAAAACGTCGTCTCGTGGCCCGAATATTTCCAAACATTCCGGTTCAAAACGATTGAAGAATCCAAGCCTTCGACATCGTCCCGCTCATAAACGACCCAGCTCCACCAGCTCTTCTTTATATTATTCGCCAACTCAACCCCAAGCGGCCCATAATCCCACGACGACCCAAGCCCGCCATAAATATCCGATGCCGGATAAACAAACCCGCGGCGTTTTGAGAGAGAGACGATAGTTTCGATATTTGCTGCTGACATAACGTAGTTCGAAAAAGTGATTTTACAATGAATCAAGAAAAAAGGCTTGGACGGATCTATAAATGACGTAAGATATGTCCCGAGCTTGCCTGATAGGTTGCAAATCGCCCCTCATATCATAAGTGCATCGTGTTGCCGCTATGTTCCGTCGCAACGTGTATGAATACACCTGAGAACTCTGCCGCGAACGAAATCCGATACTTTCCGAAAACCTGGAGCATTGGGAATATATTCAGAAATTGTTGACAAGACATCTCACGGCCCCGAATCGGGAGCTCGTCCACGCCGATGCTAAAAACGCAAGATTTGGGGAACCGAATTTCTTAAATAGACGGGTGAGATTCCACGAAAGTTTGTCGATCAGTTCGCGCTCGGGCGGTAACGTAAGCTTTGAGATCGCACGATTAGTTCCATTTGCGAGAATAATTGCGTTCGTCGTGCATCACAGCCGCAATTCAGCAATTGTAGCACCGTTTCCGCCTTGGTTTGGCGGGGCGAAGGTGAAGGCGGCGATGAGGTCGTGGTTTTTTAGGGTGTGGTGGACGAAGTTTTTCAGCGCGCCGGTGCCGAAGCCGTGGATTATGCGAATGCGGGGAATTGAGGCTAGGTAGGCTTCGTCGATAAAGCGGTCGAGTTCGTATTCGGCTTCGGCGGTGGTCTTGCCGATCAGGTTGAGTTCGGCTTCGGCGTCGCGGTCGTCGATGTCGATCGGCGATTCGATGTTTTTCCGCGAGCGGCCAGTTGATCTGTCGGGCACACTCCCTACCGGTCGTGTTTCTGCGTGTCCGGCGATCTTTAGATCGGCGATCTTCTCACGGATGCGCATGCCGCCGACGAGGACTTCGGCTACCTCTTTATCCATCTTTTCGACCGTGCCGATGTTGCCGAAAGATGTGATGACCTGCGAGCCGACGGCGATCTTGTCAGTACCGCCTGCGTTAGCGGGTGGGTTCTTCTCGCCCGGTGTTGATAAGAACCCACCCGCTAACGCAGGTGGTTCTGACTTGCCCGCTGCCTTATTGCCGACCTTTGCAACCATCGATCGATTGAGTTCGGCCTTGCGGGCGGAACGTTCTTTTTCGAGCTTGTTCTTTAGTGCTTTGTCTTCGAGCGTTGTAATGAAAGCCTTTGATTGCCGTTCGAAGGAATCGACCGTTTCGGCTAGGGCTTGTTCGAATTCTTTCTGGCGGGCCCTTTCCTTTTTGCCCGCTTCGATCTCGAGCGTGGCATATTTCATCGCCACGGCCTCGCGTTCTTCTTCGAGTGCGATGCGGAGGTCTTCGGCCAGCTTGGTCTCGGTTTGGAGTTTCAGCAAATACGCCTCGGCGTCCTGAGCAGAAATATCGAGATTCTCTCTCGCGTTCTCGATCACTTCGGGCTTGATACCAAAGCGGCTGGCGATCTGGATCCCGGAAGACGCACCGGCCATTCCCATCAGCAATCGGTAAGTTGGTTGGAGCGTTTTTTCGTCGAACTCGACCGACGCGTTCACGACAGTCGGATCATTTGCGGCATAGATCTTCAGCCCGCGGTAATGGGTCGAAGCCATTACGTGTGCGCCGCATGCCCGCCGAAAATGATCGACGATCGCCACGCCGAGAGCAGACCCTTCTTCGGGATCGGTGCCGGTGCCTGCCTCGTCGAGAAGTACAAGCGACGGCGCGATGCAGTCGTGCATCATCCCGGCGATGTTCGACATGTGTGAGCTAAATGTAGAGAGATTTGCCGCGAGTGATTGATGATCGCCGATATCTGCCAGCACCGAACGATAGAAGGGAACCGTAGCGTATTTTGCAGGGACGGGCAGCCCTGAGATCGCCATCAGGCTTAACAGTCCGGCGGTCTTTAACACCACCGTTTTGCCCCCGGCGTTTGCACCGGAGATGATCATGACGGAGCGGTCGTTGGTTAGTGTGAAGCTCGAAGGAATTATATCGCGATTTGTTCCCTCACCAACGATCGGGTTGCTGACACCTTGGTTGCCGCTCTGGGGCACACTCCCTACCGGTCGTGTTTCCGCCTCTGCGTCTTTGCGTCTCTGCGTTGAAAAAGTGGCGGTCGTTCCTGCTGGATGGGGCACACTCCCTACCGGTCGTGTTTCTGCCTCTGCGCCTCTGCGTCTGTCCGTTGAGAATGGGGCGGTCGTTCCTGCTGGATGGGGCACACTCCCTACCGGTCGTGTTTCCGCCTCTGCGTCTTTGCGCCTCTGCGTTGAAAAAAGTTTTAAATTCTCTTCGAGAAGCGGATGTCGGGCGTCAACGAGTTCCAGCGTGTTTTCGGACGAAATATTAGGGACGACGGCTTTGAATTTCCTTGCGAATTCAACCTTGGCTTTTACAAAATCAAGTTCCGCGACGGCATTGACGGCGGCTTCGACCGCCGGGAGCTGTTCTCGAAGCTGTTCGGTCAGGTCGAATAAAATTTTAGCAACCTCGCGTTCCTCTTTGCCTTTGAGATTCTGCAGTTCGTTATTTGCTTCGATCGCTTCGAGCGGTTCGACGAAGACGGTCGCGCCGCTGGAAGAAAATCCGTGAGCGACACCGCCTACCTTTCCGCGAAAATCGGCCTTTACGGGAATAACGAAACGGTCGTTGCGCATCGTGACGATCTCGTCCTGGATGGCGTCACCGGCGCTACGCATAACCGATTCGAGCGATTTGGTCAGGCGTGTTCGCTGAGCCGAGATCTCGCGGCGGATGCGGGCAAGTTCCGGCGACGCTGAATCGTCGATCTCACCGCCGGGTAGGAGTTTTTTGTTTATTTTATCGAGGGCCGCGAAAAGCGTTGGCGGCATCGATTCGACCTTTGACCAAAGTGTCGGGGCAGCTTCTTTTTCCGGCTGGATCGACGAACGGGCGAACAATGCCTGATTGCAAACACGCGCGATGCCAAGCAGAAGATTTGGTTCGAGCGTGGCGTTTTTTATTTTTAAGATAGCGGCCGCGTCGCTTGGATCTTCAAGTCCACTGAACGACCAGGTGACCTGTTTTTCTTCATTCAGCAAGATCGCTTCTGTAATTGCGGCAAGGTCAGAATTGAGTTCAAGACGGTTCGTTTTCGGGCGTAGGTCGGCGAATCGCTCAACGCCCATCGGTGTGTGAGCGTTTCGGCTGACGAGTTCGAGCAGCTTTTCGTATTCGAGTGTGTCGAGTGAAAAACTCATTGTTTTCATTTACCTGCGCCCGCGCGTGCGTGGCTGTGTCAAAGCCTCGATTCCGAGCGGCGAAGCCGCCTACAGAAAGTAGCCAGACGTGGAACGTCTGGTCTGAGTTGGTATAAATCTATCGCACTGAAGGTGCGAAACCTCCATCTTGCGCGCCCCTTCAGGGCGAATAACTAATTTGCATGTTGTCCAGAAGCTTCGCATCTGGCTACTTTCGACTAGCCGCTTCGCGGCCGGATCAGGTTTTTGCACAGCCCCTAATGCGCGGGCTTCTGCATTGCTTGCGCAGGCTTCTGCGTTCCGGCATCGTATGCCTTACTACCCGCGGGCTTCTGCAACTAAAGAAAACGCCCTCGTATCTCCGGTGTCGGCATCATGCACGCGTCTTGTTTGCCGAAGATCCGGTATCGGTTCCTGGCAAAAAGTTTATAGAAAATATCTCGTATCGGCCTTGGAACAATCATAAACGCGTAGGCCCACGACCACGCACCGCCAAGATGTTTTGCTATTCGCAGCGCTGCCGTTGAGAATGTGTAAGCGTGCTCGCCCTCGACCAGGATTATCGAGTCTGTCTCCGACTGGTCGATGCCGTGTTTGGCCGATAGTTCCTGGCCGATCTCAGACTGCAAGGCCGCGAATTTAAAATATCCGTCCTTGTCGTGTTCGATAACCCAATTGACGGCGCCGTTGCAAAAATTGCACACACCGTCGAATAAAACGATCGCATCCATATCAGATCACTTGCGGAAACCTGCATGTGTTCCTTGCAGAAGCCCGCGCGTGTTTCTTGCAGAAGCCCGCACGTTAGTAAGGGCGTAATAGACACGCTGCGTATTATGCCCTTATTTCGTGCGAGCTTCTGGATCACATACTATGCCCTTACTACGTGCGGGCTTCTGCATCACGAATATAATGCCCTTACTAAAGTGCGGGCCACTGCACCTACTCTGAAATTCTACCGCAAGATGCGGATAGATTTCAGATTTGGTTAGGAATAAACTTGTGAACATGAACGAGGAAGTATTTTGGCAGGCGGTAAACGCAAATGACGCAAGGTTTGATGGGGCGTTTTATCTTGGTGTAAAGACGACGGGCATTTATTGCCGTCCGTCGTGTCGGGCCAGGACGCCGAAGCGTGAGAATGTCGCGTTCTTTGCAACATGGAACGATGCGGAAAAGTTTGGATTACGGGCTTGTCTGAGATGCAAACCTAAGAACGGCGAAATGGCGGATCCGCAGATCGAAAAGATACTGAAAGTGTGCGAACTGCTGCGGACGGACGATGGATATTCACTCGAAGAACTGGCCGGCGAAGTCGGACTGAGTCCCTATCATTTGCAGCGGAGTTTTAAGGACGTCATCGGCGTTTCGCCAAAAAAATATTCGGAGGCAAAAAGAATGGAGCGGTTCAAATCGGAGTTAAGGGAAGGCAGCGATGTCACGGCAGCGATGTACGATGCAGGGTTTGGGTCGAGCAGCAGACTGTATGAAAAGGCCGCCGAAAATATGGGAATGACGCCCGCCGCATATAAGAAAGGCGGGCAAGGCGTGACGATAAATTATTCGATCACGGATTGCGAACTCGGACGGATACTTGTTGCCCGAACAATAAAAGGCCTTTGCAATGTGGCGTTCGCGGACAATGACGAAAGCCTAGAGACAAATTTACGCAGCGAATACCCGAATGCCGAGGTCGTCAAAGACGCAAAAGTATTGAAGGGGTTTGTTGATGAAATTCTGCAGCATCTCGCCGGTGAAAAGAAGCGGCTCGATCTGCCGCTGGACATTCAGGCGACGGCATTTCAGATGCGTGTGTGGGAATTGCTCAGAAAGATCCCTTACGGCGAGACGATCACGTACAGCCAGCTTGCCGAACAACTCGGTGACCGCAAAAAAGTACGGGCCGTCGCACAGGCATGTGCAAACAATCGCGTCGCTGTTGTCGTTCCCTGTCATCGCGTTGTCGGTAAGGACGGCAAAATGACCGGATATCGATGGGGCGTTGAGCGAAAGGAGACGCTGCTTGCCAATGAACGCAGGCCGTAGATGTTTCTGACGTTACCCACTTGCCGGAATTCACATCTCTTTCACTTGCAACCATCGATCGGCAAGTATTTATCACTGAACAACAGGAATAGGGATACGGAATAAGATAAACAAGAGTCGGCATTGATCGGCCGGACGTGATACAGCCGTCCGCTTCCATTTGTAAGTTTTTGTAAACTTCCCGAAACGCGCTTTGCATTTTGGGATTTTTCATTTATTCTCTTGCGTATTACAAGGCGTAACAGTTCAATCTTCTGAATTCCGTTCAAATTCGAATATGAAACCAAGGCTATTTCTGCTCGCCCTGGGAGCGATCGGTTCGATCTTTAGTCTTTCGGCATTTGCACAGTCGTACGCGATAACAAATGCACGGATCGTTACGGTTTCCGGCGGCACGATCGAGCGTGGGACGGTCGTTGTCCGCGACGGCCTGATCGAATCGGTCGGGGCCGATGTTCGGACGCCGGCAGACGCGCACGTGTTTGACGGCACCGGGCTGACCGTTTATCCCGGCTTTATCGATTCGCTGACCAATCTTGGCATTGCCGCTCCGCGCCCGTCACCGAGTCCGGCGGGAGCGGGCGGCTTTGGCCAGGCGGCGGCGGCCGCTGCGGCGGCGAATCCATCGAACTCCAATTATCCAAACGGCTTTCGTCCCGAAGACATGACGCTCGACGACGTGCGGGCGGGCGATTCGCAATTTGAGGCGAATCGTAACGCAGGATTTACCACGGCGCTTACCGTTGGACGTACCGGCATCTTCAACGGACACTCCGCATTGATAGAACTTGCGGGTAATTCCGTCTCGGCGATGACGGTGAAGAATCCGGTGGCCCTTCACGTCACGTTTGCGACCATTCCCGGCCAATATCCGGGCTCGCTGCTCGGCACATTCTCGGCCTTGAGGCAAATGTTGAACGACGCCCGGCGGCAGCAGGAATTGGAGAAGATGTACGCAGCCAATCCGCGCGGAATGAAGCGGCCTGAATCCGACAAATCGCTCGACGCTTTGATACCTGTACTAAACAGGCAGATGGCGGTCGTCTTTACGGCGAACAGGGCAAACGACATTGTCCGTGCGCTGGACCTGGCGAAGGAATATAACCTCAAGGCGATCATTTCCGGCGGGCAGGAGGCGGATAAGTTCATTGACAGGTTGAAGGCGCAGGATGTTGCGGTGCTGCTTTCGCTCAATTTTCCGAAACGCACGGCCGCCGCATCGCCCGAGGCGGATGATGAGCCGATGGAAACGCTTCGCTTCCGCGCCAATGTTCCAAAGGTTGCCGGAAAGCTGGCCGCCGCGGGCATAAAGTTTGCGTTCGAAGGCGGCGGAGCGACAAACGCTAACGATTTTCTTTCCAATGCTGCCAAGACGACCGAGAATGGATTGTCAAAAGACGCGGCGATCCGGGCGATGACGCTCGGGCCGGCGGAGATCTTTGGCGTGGCTGACCGGCTTGGGTCGGTCGAGGCGGGAAAGATCGCGAACCTGACCGTTGTCCGGGGCGATGTGTTCGGAAATCAAAAGGTCATCACGCACGTATTTGTTGACGGCGCCGTGTTTCAGCCCAAACCGCCGGCACCGGCGGGCCCCGGCGGACGCGGGCCGCGCGGCGGAGCACCGGGAGCAGGGAATCGCGGCGACGCGGACACCTCACCCGGTTCGGTTGTCGGCACCTACGCCATTGCGATCGACATTCCCGGCCAGCCGTTGAGCGGCACTTTGACAATTACACAGCAGGGCTCGTCGCTTGCGGGCACTCTATCGACCGAGCTTGGTTCCGGAGCGCTTACCGAAGGGCAGCTTTCGGGCAGCAGCGTCAGTTTTGCCGGTTCGGTCAGCGTCGGCGGACAGACGGTGCCGTTCACGGTCAAGGCGACGGTAACGGGCACGCGGCTTTCCGGCACGATCGATTCGACACAGGGCTCGTTCCCGATCTCAGGCACAAAAAATCCGTAACAAGCGGCCAGCAGCGATCAGCTTCTACTCAAAGTTATGAAACGAATAATCAGCTTTCTGATCATCTCGGTCATTTTATCGGCCGTCATACCTGTTTCGGCCCAGCAGCCGAGCGAAGTTCTTATCAAGAACGCCACCGTTCTGACGGCGGTAAAGGGAACGCTTCCGGCGACGGACATTCTTATTCGCGACGGCAAGATATTTCGTATCGGCAAGGGCTTGACTGCCGGTGCGGGGGCAAAGGTCATCGATGCGACGGGCAAATTCGTTTCGCCCGGCATCATTGACGCCCATTCGCATTCGATGTTGTCGGCGATAAATGAAGGTTCGCTGGCGGTAACGTCGATGACGCGTGTCCGCGACGTGCTCGACCCGCATGACATCGCCATTTACCGCGCGCTTGCGGGCGGTGTTACGGCGGCGAACCTGCTGCACGGATCGGCAAACCCGATCGGCGGGCAAAGCCTGACCGTAAAATTCAAATGGGGACATCCGGGCGAAGATTATCCTATCCCTGATGCGATGCCGGGCATCAAGTTCGCACTTGGCGAGAATGTAAAGCGGTCAAGTTTTCAGCCGCAGGCCGGTCAAACGGTGCGTTATCCGCGGACCCGAATGGGCACGATGGAAACTATCCGCGATGCGTTCCGCCGGGCGCGTGATTACAAGCAGGCGTGGGACGATTATCGTGCAAAAAAGACAAAGGTCCCGCCGCGCCTTGATGAAGAGCTGCAGCCGCTGGTCGAGGTTCTCGAAGGCAAACGGCTTGTTCATTGTCACGGCTACCGTTCGGACGAACATCTAAACCTTTTGCGCCTTGCCGAGGAGTTCGGTTTCCGCGTCGGCACGCTTCAGCATGGGCTTGAGGCTTATAAGATCGCTCCGGAGATCGCCAAACACGGCGCCGGCGTCTCAACCTTTACAGATTTCTGGAGCTATAAGATCGAAGCTTACGACGCCATTCCTTACAACGCCTATATTTTGTGGAAGAACGGCGTTGTCGTCTCGATCAATTCCGATGATGACGGCCGGATGCGTCGGCTTAACCTCGACGCGGCGAAGATAATGAAATACGGCGGCGTTCCCGAACAGGATGCGCTGCAGATGATCACGCTTAATCCGGCAAAACAGCTTCACATTGACAAGCGTACCGGTTCGATCGAGGTTGGCAAGGACGCCGACATCGTTATTTGGAACGAACATCCATTCAGTCCGTATTCGCATCCAGAGATAACGATGATAGAAGGCGTGGTTTATTTTGACCGTGCGGCCGATATCGCAAACCGGAGCGTGCTTGCAAAAGAACGCGAGGAACTTGAGAAGCTTGACGTCAACAAAGCACCGGCAAGCGGCGGCACCGCCCCGCGTGTCCCAACCGAACGCGTCCGCGGCGACCGCGACGACGCCGACCGGCGTGATGGAGATAATAAATGAGCAGCCCGAAATTTAACGCAGAGACGCGGAGACGCAGAGGAAACAGAGAATTTAATATGAAAAACGACACCGTTAGTAACCGGGCGGCCAGCGATGTGAAACGAAAAGATCTTATCTCAGCGTCTCTCCGTCTCTGCGTTGTAATTCTCGCCCTCGCCATAGGAACTCTTGCCCAGAGCGACGGTTCGCAGCAGAACAAGACCGGCCGTGCGGGCACTTTTGCGATAGTTGGTGCACGTGTCGTCACGGTTTCGGGCGCGGTGATCGAGAACGGGACGGTCGTTATTCAAAACGGCAAGATCGCGGCGGTCGGAACGGGCGTTTCCATTCCGTCTGGTGCGGAAAAGATCGACGGCAAGGGCCTTTCCGTTTATCCGGGCATGATCGATTCCGCGACCGGCCTCGGCCTGGCGGAGATCGGCCAGGGCGCGAACGCGACAATGGACATTGCCGAAACCGGAACGAACAACGCAAACGCAAAAGCTATCGCCGGCATCAATCCGCATTCGTCGCATGTAAATGTAACGCGCGTGAACGGCATCACGACCGTGATGTCCGCCCCGACCGGCGGCATGATCGCCGGGCAAAGCGCCATCATCAACCTGAACGGATCGACGCAGGCCGAGATGGCGGTCGTACCGACGGCTGCGTTGGTGATAAATTTTCCGCGCATCGCGGGTGGCGGCGGCGGATTTGGGGGCTTTGGCGGATTTGGACGGCAGCAGACCGATTTCAATGAGCTTGTCCGCCGACGCGACACGCAGATCGACGAACTCAAAAAGCTTTTTACCGAAGCGATCAACTACGGACGGGCGATGGACGCCTATGCAAAGGACAAAACGCTGCCCGAACCGGCCGTCAACCTGCCCCTCGAAGCACTTGTGCCCTATGCCCGCGGCGAAAAGCCGATCGTTTTTGCAGCCGAACGCGAACGCGATATCCGCGCGGTCGCAAAATTTGTTTCCGAATTGAAGCTGAAGGGAATTATCTCAGGCGCGCAGGAAGCATGGAAGGCGGCCGATGTGCTAAAGGCGAACAACATCGCCGTCATTTACACAAATGTTTACGATCTGCCGACGCGGGACGACGATCCTTACGACATTCAGTTCGAAGGGCCTTCAAAGATAAAGCAGGCGGGCATCCGTTTTGCCATCTCGACCGGCGGACAGGGATCGGATAACCGCGATCTGCCTTATCACGCCGGGCTCGCCGGTGCTTACGGCCTTTCGCGCGAAGATGCGCTCAAGTCGGTCACGATATATCCGGCGGAAATTCTCGGTATTGCCGACCGTCTCGGTTCGATCGACGTCGGCAAAATGGCAAACATCGTCGTCACCGACGGCGACATCCTCGATCCGCGTACAAATATCAAATACGAGTTCATCGGCGGCCGCCTGATCCCGCTGACCAGCCGCCATACCGAATTAAGAGACAGCTTCGAAAACCGAAAATAGAAAGGCCGAAAGCCCCGCACGTCCCTTGCGGAAGCCCGCACGAAGTAAGGGCATAACTTTCGCGTCTTCGTTTCGTGATTTTCGTGGTTAAGTCCTAAACCTCAACCACGAAACACACGAAACAAAACCGAACTTTTCGTTTCCTGTTTCGTGCGTTTCAATGCGGAAGCCCGCACGAAGTAAGGGCGTAATAGACACGCTGCCTATTCCGCCGTTACTAACGTGCGGGCTTCCGCATATTTCATTTCGTGCGTTTCGTGGTAATAGCCGAAAAATCCTAACCACGAAATCCACGAAACAAAACCGAAATTTCGTGTCCTGTTTCGTGCGTTTCAATGCAGAAGCCCGCACGAAGTAAGGGCGAATCGACGCGTCGCGTATCATGCCCTTACTAACGTGCGGGCTTCCGCAAATTTCATTTCGTGCGTTTCGTGGTTAAGTCCGAAACCTCAACCACGAAACACACGAAATAAAACCGAAACACACGAAACAAATCCGAAAATGCAGAAGCCCGCAGGCCCTTTGCCGCAAGCCCGCAAGAAGTAAGGGCTTAATAGACACGCTGCCTATTACGCCCTTACTAACGTGCGGGCTTCCGCAAGCTTCGTTTCGTGCGTTTCGTGGTAAAGGCTTAAACCCTCGCCACGAAATGCACGAAATAAATCATAGATTCGGCTGCGTTGCGGTGGTCACTACATCCGAGAACTGGCCGACGGGGGAATTTCCCTCGAAATAGCGGGCGCGGATCTGGACCGCACGCGGCAGCTGCTGTGCATTTTGCGGAATTGCGACCTCGGCGGGCGAAGCAACGAAGCGTCCTGCGTCAGACCACGTATCGGCGTTGTCAAGTTTCATCTCCAGCGCGACGCCGTCCGTCACACCGCGGACAAATTTTACCTGCACGACCGAACCGGGCATTGCCTGCATTTTCAGCGTCGGCTGCAGATCTTCCGGCGGGATGACGTTGCCGGAATTTGTCGGCAGAATGCCAAGCAGTGCTCCGATCTCGTTCGTATATGTCGGCGCAACGCGGATGCGCTTGACGAGATCATCTATCCGCTCGAACACGCCGGTCGCCGGGCCGGCCGGGCTCGGATAACCGGGCAGCGCCGGAAACGACGGCGTCTTCTCGCCGATCGGACTTTCGGTGATTATCGTCCGATACTGCCGTACGGCCTTTGTATAAGCGTCGAGCTGTATCGCGATCGCCGCCAGTTCGCCGACCAAAACGCAGTCGGCATTCGTCACCGTGACATCGGCCGCCGTAAACCCAAGCGAAACCGCCAAATTCGCAAACTGCGATCCAAAATTCTGGCACCACGCCGCCCTGTTTTGCAGGGTGGTCGGGAACCAATTGCTTGAAGGTACCATAATTATCTTTCTCCATCATGAGCAAAGGTGCTCGATCTCGGCCACGCCGCCTCGGATCAGGGAAGTTTGCAACTCTAACAACCGCAAACCTTTGACGAACGGCCATTGGCCAGCCTCTTTGATTCTTATCAGCACCGCGCTCCTCTTCAGGCTCTCCTGTCAGAACCGCGAGCGGTAGCGACCGGTTTCTTATTCTCCTGTCAGAACCGCGAGCGATAGCGACCGGTTTCTTCGCCCTCAGCCATACGGAACCCAGTCGCTATCGCTCCCGGCTCCGACAATAGATACTGCTCAATTGATAAAATGCGGAACGCTGCTGATATCGCCGGGAGGAAAAGTGGGATTCTCACGGCTTTCTAACGGTGGGACTTGCGCCGTTCGAGCGGTACAAGTCATGGGCCCGAACTGGACCAAATGTAGATTAACATGTTTTAACGCAACTGTGCAATATGTTTTTATGCCGTATCCGTGCACGTTCTTTTCGTGATCTTCGCGTCTGCGTTTCGTGATCTTCGTGGTAATTGCCGCAAGCCCGCACGAAGTGAGGGCGTAATAGACACGCTGCCTATTACGCCCTTACTAACGTGCGGGCTTCCGCAAACTACGTTTCGTGCGTTTCAATGCGGAAGCCCGCACGAAGTAAGGGCGAAATCGACACTCTCGCCTATCATGCCCTTACACCGTGCGGGCCTCCGCAAATTTCATTTCGTGCGTTTCAATGCGGAAGCCCGCACGTAGTAAGGGCGTAATCGACGCGTCGCGTATCATGCCCTTACTAACGTGCGGGCTTCCGCAAATTTCATTTCGTGCGTTTCATTGCGGAAGCCCGCACGAAGTAAGGGCGCAATAGACACGCTGCCTATTACGCCCTTACTAACGTGCGGGCTTCCGCAAACTACGTTTCGTGCGTTTCGTGGTAATGGCCAATAAACCATGACCACGAAATCCACGAAACAAAACCGAACTCTCGTGTCCCGTTTCGTGTGTTTCATGGTAATGGGTAGACACCTGACAACAAATAATCGCGACCTTGCGACAAATAATCGCGACCCTGCGACAAATAATCGCGATCTTCCGACAAATAATCGCGACCTTGCGACAAATAATCGCGATCTTCCGACAAATAATCGCGACCTTGCGACAAATAATCGCGACCTTGCGACAAATAATCGCGACCTTCCGACAAATAATCGCGACCTTGCGACAGATAATCGCGACCTTGCAACAAATAATCGCCGTCTTTTCCTCGCCCGCCGCCGCTCATCCGACCGCTTAAGCGGCCGCATACCGCCTTGTTCCAGCGAATAAAGATCAGCTCTTTACATTTTGGAACAAACCGACTATGCTCTTCCCAATTCTTTCTCGTCCCGATCACTTTAGAAACAACAATTGAAGGAGTTTTCCCGATGACCCCACCAGGCTCCAGCCGTACTCAAACTCAGCTCCGATTCCGGGTGCGTACATTTGTCGTCGTTTCAGTGTTCGTTTGCGTCGCCGCGATGCCTTCGGTGATCGCGTCGTGGTGGCCAAGTTTTGTTGCCGAGGCAAAATACGACGAACTGGTTTCACCGCCCGTCGCTCTTGCTCCGTTGCCTTCCGCGCTTTCTTCGGTCAAATTTGATTTCGATCACGACGGGAAAGCGGACGTGTCGCGGGCGCGGAACGTAACGAGTTCGGGCGGTTCGGTGAGCGAACTTCGCTATCGGGACAGCAGCGACGGCAGTTTCGCGCAGTATTCGCTTGGTAACGGAACGGGCGTTCCCGCACCGGGCGATTTCAACGGCGACGGCCAGACGGACGCGGCGGTCTTTCAGGCGGGAACGTGGAAATATAAAACAAGCACCGGCGGCAGCGAGCAGACAATAACGTTCGGGGCATCAGGCGACATTCCGGTTGCGGCGGACTATGACGGCGACGGCACGACCGACGCGGCGGTTTTTCGTCCATCGAACTCAACGTGGTACGTTAGGCAAAGTTCGACGAGCAACACTGTTTCTTATGTATGGGGCCAGGCCAATGACATACCGGTTGTCGGCGATTTCGATGACGACGGCAAGAGCGACTATGGCGTATGGCGGCCATCGAACGGTACGTGGTATATCATACGATCGGCAAACGGCTCGTGGTCGAATGTTTGGGGTGTCGGAGCAACAGATATTCCGGTGCCGGGCGATTATAACGGCGACGGGCAAACGGAGATCGCTGTGTTTCGGCGCTCGACGGGCATGTGGTACATAAAGACAAGTCCCGGCTATTCGACGTGGGTCACGCAGGCGTGGGGAAATTACGGCGACCAGCCGGTGCCGGCCGATTACGATGGCGATGGCATGGACGATTACGCGATCTGGCGGCCAAAGACCGGCGTTTGGTGGATAGTTTACAGCAACACGGCGGCTATTCATTCATTCGAACTTGGGGTTCAGGGCGACAAGGCTGCCCCGTCGGCGTATTTGAAACAGGTCGGCGGATCGGTCCCTGTGGACGAACTTGCGGCTGAGCGTTTGAAGCCGATAAATGCGACCGGCGGTACCGATCTTTATTCGCAAAACTTCGCGTGGGGCCGCGAACTGGTTTCGCTTTCAGGGCGCGCCGGAATGGACTTGTCGCTGGGAATCGGGTACAACTCGCTTGTGTGGACAAGATCGGGGAGCGAGATATACTTTGACCTTGACGCGGGCAACCCGAGCCCGGGCTTCCAGTTTGGCTTTCCTACGATCGAACCGATCTACTTTGACGAAGCAAAATCGAAGTTTGCGTACATGATGGTCACGACCTCCGGTGCCCGTGTCCAGTTTCGCGAAACAACGGTCAGCGGAGTTTATGAGACAGCCGATTCAAGCTACACGCAGCTGGTAACAACGGGGGCATCCAATCCCAATGATCCGGTCGAGAACATCACGATCACGGTCAAAACGACCGATGGAACGCAGATGAAGTACGAATGGAAGGACGGGGCCTTTCGCTGTACTCAGATCAAGGACCGGAATGGAAATTATATCTCAGCGACCTACGACGCATACGGCCTGTTGCAGACGGTGACGGACACGCTCGGCCGCGTGATCACGGTTAGCTACAACTCTGACCTTTATCCGACAACGATCACCCAGACGTGGAAGGACAGCAACGGCGCCGGCGCCAATGTAACGCACACGTGGGCCACATTTACCTACGCGAACATGGACGGGACGAACGCAACGGCGTTTGGTACAAGTTTTGCCGGATTGACGGCGATAGGCCCGCCGAACGGGACGGCGTTGAAGGTACTGCAAAAGATAACCTACGCGGACGGGAGTTCGACAAAATTCGATTACAACGCGTACGCACAGGTTTACAGGGTGAGCAATATCGCGGCGGACCTGGCAACGCATGTGCTGAACTCGACTGAGATCGATATTGCTTCGCCGAGTGGTCCAACGGATGTTCCGCGGTTTACATCGACCAGCACGAAGGCGGAGAATTTCAACAACGGAAATGCCGTAACGGTGACGAATACCGTTCCGGCGGCGGCGGCGGACTATTCGCTGGCGACGGGCATCTCCATAAACTCGCGGGTCGTAAAGGTTGGCGTGGCCGGGCATCCGGACCAGCTTTATACGCGTGTGCATTACGGCGGTTCGGGCTGGAAGGAAGGCCTGACGCTGGCGACCGAGGACTGCACGGACGCGAACGACACATGCACGACGCGGCAACGCTGGACGTGGACCGACTTTACACAGGACGATACCGGCCTGGCGTATATCCTAAACCCGCGCGTCACCGAATCGCGCGTCGGCGACGGCACGAACACAAAGCGGACGACGGTAAGTTATTATGGGGCGTCGCTGTTTAGTTTGCCGGAGTATGTGCGGGTGTATGACACTGATCTTTCGACGGTGTTGAAGGAATCGCACACGGTTTATAACCTTGACGCGGCGTACACTTCGCGGCGGATAATCGGGTTGGCGGGGACGGTCGAGGTGAAGGGGCGTGACGCGTCGGGGTTGGATCTGGTGTCGAAGGTGACGTATGGATACGACGCCGGGAATTTTGACGGGGCGGGGCAGAACATCTCGCCGGTCGGGCATGACGGGACGAATTACGGGAGCGGTTTTGTCGCGGGACGCGGGAATCTTACCTCCGAGACGCGGTGGAATGTGGAAGCGGGGAAAGAGAGCAATTCGGCGTACGCGATAGGTTCTTCGGCGAAATACAACACGGCCGGAGCGGTCGTGTCGCAGACAACGCCGTGGGACGGGGCCAGCACGCGCACGGTGACGATCGATTATACCGACAGCTTTAACTCGGGCGGCATCGCGGCAACCTACGCCTACCCAACAAAAATAACCGACCCCGCCGGATCGTACTCGCAAGTAAAATACCGCTACGACATCGGCGCAAATATCGAGGCCTCAAGCCCCGCACCCGGCGGACAAACCTACGGCAAGACGACGAAACGGGTTTACAACGACGATCACGGCCGCCTGATGAAGGACTCGGTCTATATAAACACCACCGAAAAAAGCTACACGCGTTACGAATACCCCGACAACGGCATCCAATCGAAAGTGTATTCGACGATAACGGACACAAACGCAAACGGCGTCGGCGATTCGGCGGACGAAGTGCTCGCCGAAACCTGGACCGACGGCGCCGGCCGCGTGCTGAAATCGCGGACGCCGCACACCTTCAACACCGACGGAACCACCGCAACCTGGGCCGCCACCCTCGCCGAATACGACATCCTCGGCCGTGTGAAAAAGCAGTCGGTGCCAACCGAAGTAAACGCGTCCTGGGCCGCCACCGGCGACGACGCCACACGCGGATTCCTTTGGACATTCCAAAAATACGACTGGAAAGGCCGCGTCATCCGCAAAATAAATACCGACGGCATCGATCAGGCGGCCTACAACGATTCCGACATCCTCATCTCCTACGAAGGCTGCGGCTGCGCCGGCGGTCAGGTCACGACAATCCAAAGCGAGATGGTCCCGCGTGACGACACGACCGGAAACGCCCGGCGGGTACAGAAGATATACGAGGATATCCTGGGCCGCGGTTACAAAACGGTGGTCTATAAATGGGACGGCACAACGGCATACACCACGACCGAGCAGTTCTTTAACGGCCGCGATCAGGTGACGCGGACAAAACAGACCGACAACACCTCGACCGCGACACCGCAGACATTCCGCGAAGTAACAACGACCTACGACGGCCACGGGCGGACAAAGACGCGGCATTATCCGATAGAAGACGCCGAGGCGAAAACGACGTGGGACTACAACCCGGACGGTTCCGCAAAACAGGTGACCGACCCGCGCGGAGCGGTAACTGACATCACTTACAACGTCCTCGGATCGACAACGCAAATAGCCTACACGCCTGTGAGCGGGCTTCCTGACACGCCGACCGTTACTTTCGGGTATGATGGTCTTGGGAACCGCGTGTCAATGGACACGGCGGGCGTGAGTGAGGTTATTTATGCGTACGATCCGCTTTCGCGAATGACGAGCGAGACGGTGAATTTTGACGATCTTGCGAACAACCTCACCATCGGTTATACATACGGATTGACAGGGCTAAAGAGCATTACCGACCCGTCCGGCAAAGAGATCGAGTATGCGAAGGACAGGGCCGGAAGATTGACGGCGGTGACAGGTGATGCGTTTGGCCAGAATACAACGGGCACTTATGCATCGGGCATCCAATATCGTGCGTTCGGGCAGGTGAAGCAGATGGACTACAACCTTTCGAACGGGAATTCACGGATCAAGCTGGACTACGATAACCGGCTGCGGGTGGACCATTCGGAGGCGACGCAGGCGGGAAGCACGACGGCGTTTGTGCTCAAGGCCGATTATGAATATCTGGCTGACGGGCGGGTGGCGGCAAAGGACGACAAGTTGAACGATACGTG
>JADLDC010000101.1 GCA_020846885.1 Acidobacteriota bacterium
CACGTCTTCGCCTGTAAAAGAATGTGGACCTTTGAAGTACGTCAGGACAGCCTCATCGATCGGTTCACCGGTTTCGAGATCGGCCAGGGCTTTTAGTGACGCATGACGCGGGTTTGGATCATACTTGTTGTCAGAACATAACCGCCTGGCAAACCCAACCGCTTCCGGGCCGGAGAGCCTTACTACGCCGAGCCCGCTTCGGCCTGGTGGTGTTGCAAGTGCGACGATCGTGTCCGCCATAAATGGGCTTTACCACAGAGACACAGAGGGCACAGAGATCTCAAACCTGCTCCGTGCCCTTTCTCTCTTCTCCGTGTCTCTCTGGTCTCTGTGGTTGAATTTCTACTTCAACCGCACCTGCAGCCGCCGGTCGCGCCCGTCGCCGACGGATTCGCTGGCGAGGTCTTCCTCGGCCTGGAGTGTTGTGTGAATGATCCTTCGCTCAGTTGAATTCAGCGCACCGAACGTAAATGGCCGGCCGTTCTTTCTCACCTGGTCGCCGGCAAAACGCGCCATTGCCTGAAGTTCTTTTTTTCGTGTCGATCGATATCCGTTTGCGTCGACAATAAACCGATGTTCCCTATCCAGCTGTCGTCCGTAAACTTGAAACAATATGGTTTCAAACGCATCAAGCAGTTCGCCGTTCTCGGCATGAGCGTAGTGCGAATCGTTGCCGTGCAGATCGAGCGTACAGCCTTCGTCCGTCATCTCGGCAGAAACTTTCAATTCGAGCCCGAGGCCCTCGACCAACTCGGAGAGAAACTTTTCAGCGTTCGTGCATGTTTCGGTCATATCTTTTGTCCGATCGTCTGTCCGACAAACTTTAGTTTGTCGCACCCGCCGCAAACTAAAGTTTGCCTGGCTCGGCGGTCATGTTCATTCGGTTAATTATCATCTGCTGGCCAAAGCTTACGATATTGCCAAAGAACCAGTAAAGCAGCAGTCCGGCCGGAGCGGTCCACATTACCCACAGCATCATCACCGGCATCAGCCATGTCATTAGCTTCTGCTGCATCTGCTGCTCAGGCGTGACGGCGGCGGCGGTTGGTGTGAACTTCATCGACAGCACCATCGAAATGGCAAAGCCGAACTCAAGAATGTGCCACGGATCGTTCGCTGAAAGGTCCGGTATCCAAAGGAATGATGCCTGCCTGGCGTCCAGGGCTATCGTGATCGCCGTATAGAAAGCGTATAGCAGCGGGAACTGAAGCAGCATCGGCACGCAGCCGCCGATCGGCAGCGCGTCCTTGGTCATTTTCAGCTGCTGCATCTGCAGCTCGCGCATCCGCGGATCGTCCGTCGGGACACCCTTTGCTTGCAGGGCTTTTATCTTGTCCTGCAGCTCCTTCATTTTCGGAGCGTTTGCCGATGCCTTCTTGAACGATTTCGACTGTTTCCATCTAAGCGGGAACAGGAGCGAATAGAACAAGAGCGTGAAGATGATGATCGCAACACCGTAATTCGTCGTGATCGTGTTAAAGAAATGCAGTGCGTGGAGGATCGGGATCGAAAGCGGCTTAACGAAAAATCTGAGCAGCCGGTAGTTGCTGAAATTGATCAGATCGACCAGCGAGATCGCACGGCCATCGGCCGCTTTGAGGTTGCCGTTCGCGTCGCTGAAGAGAAAATCGCCGCTTAGATCGCTAAGCAGGAAATAGTCCTTCGAACCCGTATAGATCTGGGTCACAGTACCATCCGTCGTAATGGGTACGAACGCTGTTACCAAGTGCCTTGTTTCCTTGGTTTCCGGTGTGCGGATCACCCATTTCCAGATGCTCGGGAAAAACGGCTGAGTCTCAACCTCAAACTTTGAGGCCTTGTATTCTATACCCTGCTGCTGTGTCGCCGGGATAGCGGCCATGGCGAAGTACGCATCGCCGACACCGGCCCAATCAACACTGCCCTGGTCCGACAGAACGGCCTGGTTGTCGGCTCCGTAGGTGAAAGAGTAGCCGCCCTGATGCCGTACTATCTCGCCGTTCACGATCGCGACCGTTTCCGATTCGATATGATAGAAGCTGTGATGGTTGATCGCGTGATCGCCGATGCTGGCGCCAATGGCAAGCCGTGTATTCGGCACCGGTTGGCCGTTTTGCTTCAGCGTTACGGCAAGGTCGGCAATATAGCTGTCGGCACGAAACAGAAATGACTTTTTTACCTCCGCCCCGCTTGCGTCCGTAAGCGTGAATTCGATCTGCCGCTCCTGTCCTTCTGCCAGCGTAATCGTTTCGTCCGGGACCGAGATCTGATAATTCCGTTCGTTAGCAAGCGCCGTCAAATTTTGGTCCGCCGTCAACAGGCGAAACGGCAGTTTATTTTCCTCTATCGCTTTTTGCGATATCAGCTGCAGCGGTTTCTTATTCGCCTCTGTTGAGCCGTCCGCGTATATCGGCTCAGTGCCCTTTGGCGTCTTGTTTTTGAGCAGGACCCAGCTTCTTGCAACGGCGCCTTTCGAATCAAGCGTTACCTCGTATAACGGTGTTTTGATCGTAATTGTCCGATTTGGAGTATTGTCCGCCGTTGCGGGAACGGGCGGCGGCGGTTGAACCGGAGTGGCCGGCACTTCGGCTTGCGGCGAAGGTGTTGCCTCGACGACCGATGCCGTGTTGGAATTATCAGCCGGTTTCGTCGGCGTGAAGAAATACGACCAAACGAATAGTACGGCCATCGAAGCGACGGCAGCTATTAGAAATCGGGACTGATTCTGATTATTTTGTTGATCCACGCTAAAACTTCACTTCACCGGATCGTGCCCGCCCTTGCAAAACGGCTGACAGCGAACCAAACGCCTTAATGCCAACCAACTGCCGCGGAGAACGCCGTATTTTTCAACCGCCTGGCGGGCGTATTCCGAACACGTAGGCTCAAATCTGCACGCAGGCGGAAGAAAGGGCGACACGGCCGCCTTATAAAGGCCCAACAGATCCAGCACTAAAAATTTCACTCTAAAAACATTTTGCCACAGAGAACCTCAGAGTAAACAGATCTGGACAACGGCGTGTCAATCTGTGTCCTTCTGCGCTTTCTGTGGCAGCAATTCAAATTCGCCCGCCTTGACCCTGGCCGCGATCGCCTTCAGATCGCCGAGCGGCCCGGCGAGTTTCACTTTTAAAATATTTCGCCTTGCGTTCAGCACCCAATCGAGCTTTACGTTGATTGCGTCGATCTCGTTCCGTGAAAGCCGAAACGATTCGCGAAGCAGGCGTTTTGCACGGTTGCGGTCGTGAGCCTTGTTGCCGATCGCCTTTTTTGTGGCGGTTATGCCAACCCGATTCAGCGGCCCTTCGGCGGGCAAAATGAAAACCGTCATAAAACGGCCTTCGAAACGCTTTCCTTTATCGTAAACCTTAAGGAACTCGGCCCGCTTGCGGATCCTTGCTCCCTTCGGCAGTGAAAAGCCTAATAATGCTGAACTGTCAAACGCTTCCTGCCTTTGGCCCGGCGGCGTTTCAGCACTGCGCGGCCGTTCTTCGTCGCCATCCTCGCTCGGAACCCGTGCTTCTTCGCGCGTCTCCGGTTGTTCGGTTGAAATGTTCTCTGCGGCATAATTACTCTCCATTAAACTTCACTTCGCAAGTGAAAACTTAGAGTTTACGGGAACTTTGCCC
>JADLDC010000102.1 GCA_020846885.1 Acidobacteriota bacterium
AAAACGCCGTGCGAAACGTAAGCGCCTGAGAGGATGAGAAGCATGTAACGCGAATAGAGCCAGATGAGCATTCCGATCGCGGCGATCACAAGTACAAGATAAAGATTCCGCCGGCCAGTACCGACGGTTTTCATACTAGAATAACGCAGCGTACTCACCATCAGGACACCCAGGCACGCGATGAGCAGCATCAATAATGCGGCATAAAAGCGTGCAGTACCTTCCCCATAGGACGATAGCGGCATCGGGGCAAAATGCACGAGCGATGCCATCAGGCCCGCGGCCGGCGGGATGGGCAGGCCGACAAAATTCTTTTTATCGACTTTTGGAGTTCCTTCGATCAGAACTCGCGGCCGTGTTGACTGCAGGTTGAATCGCGCAAGGCGAAAGGCCCCGCACATCAGGTACATGAACAGCAGGAAAACACCGAGGCCGTATTGCGAACTGCTCTCATGATAGACCGCTCCTATGCCCCAACTGAACATTAGTGCTATTGGGGCAATACCGAATGTTAGAACATCGGCAAGGGAATCGAACTGGACGCCGATCTCGGTGGCGGTCCGGGTCATGCGGGCTATCCGTCCGTCGAGCGTGTCGAAAAGAATTGCCAAGCCTATCGCGATCGCGGCGTAATCAAAGTAGCTGGCCGCTGCGGCCGGATCGGCTGCAACCACCTGAAATCCGCGTATCGAATATATGACGGCAAGAAAGCCCATGCCGACGTTCGCCGCGGTGAAGGCGGTTGGTATCACATAGAGCCCTTTCTTAATGCCGCTATGAGGCGGCCTTGTGTCGGCTTCGTCCATGCTCGATCCTATTCAGCTTCCGCGCCGTCGTAAACTCCCGTTGCCTGCACCTGGCCGCCTGCTGCGTAGCGAGCAACGATCGTCTCGCCGCCTACGACCCGATCTCCCAATTTTACCGCAACGTCGACCGAACGCGGCATCAAGAGGTCGGTCCGCGAACCAAATTTGATCAGGCCAAACTTCTGGCCGCGTTCGAGCCGGTCGCCGGCATCTGGCCAGCACACGATGCGGCGAGCTAGTATTCCGGCTATCTGTGTACAAACAACCGTCAGGTCACTATTTTCGATAGTTAAGGAATTTCGCTCATTTACAAAGCTGGCCTCGTTGCTTGTGGCCGGCCCCTTGCGGCCAGCGATGTATTCGACCTTGGTGATCGTTCCGGCAATAGGCGAACGGTTTAGGTGGACGTCCACAGGTGAAAGGAATACGCTTACAGTCTTACCTGCGTCCGTTTCATCAATACGCGTTACCTTGCCATCAGCGGCTGAGACGATAATGCCCGGCTCGTCTGGAATTCTGCGGGCAGGGTCGCGAAAGAAAAATGCCATGAAGCCCGCAAGGAATGCAAACACAACAACAAGCGGCCACCATTGGAGGTACGCAAATATCAGGGCAATGACGGCCGGCGTAATAACGAAAGGAAAGCCTTCTTTAACCATTGGATAGAAGCGACGGCCGATCCGCTCGCCGGACGCTGGGTAAGAATATCCGTAAGTTTTCAGTTTACTTGATATAGCCCGATTTGGAAAACCGAAAAAAAAGCCCGGCGTCGCTTATCGCCGGGCTGAATAGGAGGATTACTGCGAAGATGATGTTAACTGCGGATCGGATTGTCCTTGGCATAGCTGTACGCACACCACGCCGCGATCAAGTGAACCACCCAGCCGAAAAGGCCGACGGTCCCGATCCATGAAACTCCGGTCAAAACCAGCCACAAAATACCAATCAATATTCTGCCGTTGTAAATCTGACCAACGCCCGGAACCAAAAGACTCAAAATTCCGGCAAGTATAGGTTCACGCATTGTTCTAATCTACCTCCGCAAGTTAATAACGAATTCCAGACGGATTTGTTGCAAAAAAAATCAGGCGGTCATGCAGGGGCTGTTTGCGAGGACGGCCTTTCCGTTTTGCTTAGCCGCCGATAAGCTGATGTACCACGAAATGCACCCCAAAAAAAAGAGCGACGCCGGCAAAGACCGATAGGGAAACGAGCGGATTTTTTCCGCCGTGATGGTTAACTTCAGGGATCAGATCGCTGGCGGCCACGTACAATGTTACGCCGCTGGCGAGCGGCAGGGCATAAGCGACGGAAAAGCCGAAGCCGCTGCCGATGAAGTAATATGCCACGATGCCGACGATGGTCATCATGCCGATCACCAGCGTCGCGATCGAAACTTCGCGGCGGCCCTTGCCCGCGGCTATCATCATCGAGCCGATCGTAAAACCTTCAGGAAACTTGTGCAGAAAAACCGCGACAAAGACCAGCAGTCCGACGCGGACATCTAATTGCGACGCCGCCGCGATCGACACTCCGTCAAAAAACGTATGGATCAGGAGGCCTCCGACGCCGGTATATGCTGACCGCGTCGATATCGTCGCTTCGGAGTGGACCTCTTCACCGAGATGAAAATGCGGAGCTATCGTGTGTTCAAAGAACTGTGTCAGCAGATAGCCGGCCAGCAGGAGGAGCATCGGGATGTAAAGTTCTTCCGCCGATCCGGGATGCTGTGCCTGCCATAGGAGCACAGTCTTCGGGATGATCTCAAAGAAAGTGACCGCCAGCATGAATCCCGCTCCGAGGGCTAGCAGATATCGCAGAAATCGCTTGTAATCCCGATGAAGCCTGGACGGAAAAAGGATCATCCCGCCGAGGAAATTCGCCAGGGCGGCCGCGATCCCAAAAACAGCCAACTTCACAAAAACCGGGTCCATATCTTATGCAAATACTAGACTTTATCGCACTGGACGCTGAAAACAAACCGCCCGCGCGAATGATCAGCCCAAGCCCGAAATCTCTAAATGTGCTTAAACAAAAGATTAATCAAAAATGCTTAAATTTCTTCTTGACAACCGGGCGCGCTTCGACCTAATATGCTTCTTGACACTTAGGAACGCCAACATAACGGGATGAGGCGATCCATTGAAAGTAAAGAAAGTGTTTAAGTGATTAAGCACTTCCCGCATCACTCAAAGCAAATAAACGCGAACCAGGAACAAGGATTGCACCCTTTGGTGTTTGTGTTATTTTTGCGTTAA
This sequence comes from Acidobacteriota bacterium, assembly GCA_020846885.1. GTDB lineage: Bacteria > Acidobacteriota > Blastocatellia > Pyrinomonadales > Pyrinomonadaceae > OLB17. Next base: position 3,065 of record JADLDC010000102.1, read on the forward strand.
ATCCGGGATTTCAACAGGGGTCGGACGGAGCGGCGGAAAATCGCCGAACGGTAGAAGTGTGTCAAAAATCGCTGTTCTTTGATAATGGCTGAGAATTTCGCGGACAAGCTGCATCAGACCGTTCTCAAGCGTGAAGCCGTTGAGATGCTGGATGTCCGCGACAATCGCGTTTATGTCGACGCGACGCTAGGCCTGGGCGGCCATGCCGAGGCTATTCTTGCGGTAAACGAAACCGCTCACTTGATCGGCATTGATCAGGATGCGGAAGCCATTGGGCTTGCCAAAGAACGCCTTCAGCGTTTCGCGGGACGCGTCAAGGTCGTAACCGCAAATTTCTCGGCGATCCGTCCCGTACTTCGGGATGTCGGGATCGAGAAGGTAGACGGCATATTGGCAGACCTCGGGGTTTCGTCGCTTCAGCTTGATAGCAGCGAACGGGGCTTTAGCTTCCGGTTCGATGCTCCGCTTGATATGCGAATGGACGCGTCGTCAGAAGGCCCAATGGCCTCGGAGCTCCTGGCTGAACTCAGCGAAGCAGAGATCGCCGACATTATATATAGGTACGGCGAAGAACGATCTTCCCGGCGTATTGCACGCTGGATAGTTGAGCGACGAGAAAGCGGCACGCCGATACGAACAACAAAGGAATTGGCCGAACTTGTTGAGAGGGCCGTCAGGCGCGGCCCAAAGGACAAGATCCATCCAGCAACGCGGACGTTTCAGGCCTTGCGGATAGCCGTTAACCGAGAACTTGAAATTCTCGGGCAATTTCTGATCGACGGTATTGATAGTTTGAAAACAGACGGAAGATTTGCGGTCATTACCTTTCATTCATTGGAAGACAGGATCGTAAAGCAAACATTCCAGCGGCTTGCGGGCAAATGCTTTTGTCCGCCGCGAATGCCTAAATGCATTTGCGGAGCCGTTAAAAAGATCGAGATCGTCACACGAAGGCCGATCGTGCCGAGTGATGACGAGATACAACAAAATCCAAGATCCCGAAGCGCGAAGCTGAGGGTTGTACGACGGATAGCCGATCAATAGATGCCCCTTAGGAAGCTGCATATGAAAAACTTTACCCCTCGCAAATCCCGCACCACGAGCCTTTCGATGAAAGGTATCGGGCCCCTTCCGTTGAGCTATTTGGTCGTTCTGGCGATCTGCGGCTGCGTTATCGCCGCTGGTTTTTTGCTCGCCGCCCG
>JADLDC010000103.1 GCA_020846885.1 Acidobacteriota bacterium
GACCGCCGAAGGTAATTGAAAAAGATCCGGGTTCGCTGACGGGACAATACATGTCCGGCAAGCTGAAGATCGAAGTGCCCGAGGTGCGGCGGCTGCCGAACGGCCATCGGCTAAAGGTAAAAGGCGCCCGGGCGCACAATCTTCGCAACATTGACGCCGAGTTTCCGATCGGTGTTCTTACGGTGGTGACCGGCGTTTCGGGTTCAGGCAAATCGACGCTGGTCGAGGACATTCTGTATCCGGCGCTTTATCGGCACGTTTACAAATCGCCGATGGAACCGCTGGCCCACGATATGATCGAAGGGCTCGAACTCGTGGACAAAGTGATCGAGATCGACCAATCTCCGATCGGGCGCACACCGCGTTCGAATCCCGCAACTTATACCGGATTGTTTACGCCGTTGAGGGAACTGTACGCCATGCTGCCCGAATCGCGTGTTCGCGGTTATAAGGCCGGGCGGTTCTCGTTCAACGTAAAAGGCGGCCGCTGCGAGGCGTGCGAAGGTGACGGGCTGAAGCGGTTCGAGATGAACTTTCTGCCGGATGTTTATGTGACCTGCGACGTTTGCCGCGGCAAGCGTTACAACCGCGAAACGCTTGCGGTGAAATATAAAGGGCTGTCGATCGCGGATATGCTCGCAACGACGATCGAGGACGCGTTTCCGCTGCTTGAGAATATTCCCGCGATAAAGCAAAAGCTGCAGACGCTGCTCGATGTTGGTCTAGGTTACGTGCAGATCGGTCAGTCGTCCACCACCTTGAGCGGCGGCGAGGCACAGCGGATAAAACTGGCAAAAGAACTGTCAAAACGAGCCACCGGCAAAACGATCTATATCCTCGACGAACCGACAACCGGCCTCCATTTCGCCGACGTGCACAAACTGCTCGAGGTCCTCCAACGCCTTGTCGATACCGGCAACACCGTCATCGTCATCGAACACAATCTCGACGTAATAAAATCCGCCGATTACATCATCGACCTAGGCCCCGAAGGCGGCTCCGGCGGCGGCCGTGTGGTTGCCACGGGAACGCCGGAGGAAGTTGCACGAATTAAAAAGAGTTACACCGGCCAGGCTTTAAAATCCGTTCTGAATTGATCGGATCCGTGTATAATCTTGGCAGTAGGTTAGGGATTATGGCAGAGACAGACGTAAATAAACGGGTATCTTCTCTTGAAAAAGAACTCGAATCGCTGAAGCAAAAGGTAAAACGCCTCGAAAAGAAGGATTTGCCTTGGTGGAAGCAGATCATTGGTACATTCGCAAACGATCCCGCACACGAAGAAGCAATGCGGCTTGGCCGCGAGTATAGGATCTCGCAGCGTGAAGATCTCGATCCCGCCAGATGATAATTCTCGACACCGATTGCGTTAGCCTGTTGCAGCGTGAAAATATTGTTTTGGGTTCAAAACTGCAGGAGAGCCTCGACAAATTTCCCGTTGACGAGATCTTTACCACGATAATCTCGTTCGAAGAACAAATGCGGGGATGGCTCGCGTTCATCGCAAAAAGTCGAAGCGCCGAACAACAAGTATTCGCCTATGGCAGGCTTCATTCCGCCCTCAATGACTACAAGAATGCTAATGTTTTAGATTTTGATGAATCAGCCGCGCAGGTGTTCCACGAATTAAAGTCCCAAAAACTCCGCGTTGGCACGATGGACCTAAAGATCGCGGCTATCGCGGTTGTTAAAAACGCGATTCTGATCTCGCGCAATCTTTCTGATTTTGAACAGATACCAGATCTTACTGTGCAGGATTGGACACGGTGATCGTTCGCAGCTGGTGTAAATTATTCTGGGCGTCCGCTTCCACGTTGGGTTTGGTAAACCCAAGCGATGGCGACCGGCATGACTCTCGTATTGGGCGAATCAAATATGGACGCGGGATTAAACCCGCTTGGCCTCAACGTCGTCGGTCAAGTCGGTCAGTTGAGTCTAACGGCCCAAATTATACATGCGGTTCTCCATCTCTTTAAGCTTCTTCCAAAAGATCGTGACGTCAGTTTGGTGTACGAGTTCCTCTAAATCAAAAACCAAACGAGCGGAAACTGACGACGGAGCGACATCAATCAGTTCTTGAATTCGCTTCAGTGCTGCTTCGCGTCCGTCCGCCCCAAAGTCGTACAGGGAGATCAATTTAAGCTCACGGCCGATATTGAAGAGCCATTGATTCTTGGGCGTTGGGGAGAGTTTGGCGCGTATCGACTCGATGACGTATAGGGGTGGCCTTTGCGGTTCGTCGGGATGGAGTCGTTGTCCCGTATTGAGCTCTTCTCGCTCAGCGTCGAGTTCCCGCGGCAGATACTCGATCAATTTGTCAGCAGAATCTGAATGATATCCGAGTTCGAGCCAATTCATCGCAGTGGGTAAATAGTTAAAGGTAATAACGCCCGAAACCCAAACCGGATTGTCGCTAATAGTCGTAGGTGTAAATGTTGATCTTTTCGCGGCTCGCAGAGACGCTGGTGTCAGCAGCGGATGGCCCGATAGAATCTTCGTTTTCATTCACGCACCCGCGTGGATCTATCACGACTTGGGCCTGAACCGAGCCGTGGACGCCGGACTGGCGAGCTCCGAGCGGGTATTCTGGTTTCACAAGTTCGATAGCCTTCCCGTTAATAACCCCCAAAGACACCATATACTTGCTTTTCGATTTGCTAATGCGGACCGAACAATCGGGAGCCTCGGTTTGTTTACGAGTATTCTGGGGCGCGACTATTGAAATATTTACGTATGCGAAGCACAGCAGGAAAAGGGTTCGGGTAGTTAGAGTTGATCGGCGGGGCATATTTGTTTAGACATCGGAAACGAGGAATTGTTCCCGACTATTCTTGCAAGCCAGTGATAACGTCCGCTTAGGCCTATTCAGTTCCACAAAGACCGTACCCGAAATATCATTGCGGCCACGGTGCGTTTTTCGTCGTCTGACCTAGCACTGATCCTACGGTGCTGGCGTATATTTCGCGTCTCTTTGCGTGTCTTTGCGAGCTTTGCGTGAGATAGAAATTGGTTTCACGCAAAGCCGCCAAGGTCGCAAAGACACGCTAGGATGAGAATTTGCTTTACTCACCACATCGATCTAAATTTGGATCGCTTCGATCATTTCTTTTACGGCCTGATTCAACCCAACAAAAACCGAACGTGAAATAATATTGTGGCCGATGTTGAATTCGGTTATTTCAGGAATTGCTGCGAGAGCGCCCACGTTGCGATATGTCAGGCCGTGGCCGGCGGCGGCGATCAAACCGAGCGATTGAGCATGAACGGCGGCGGCGGCGATGCGTGAGACTGCGGCTGCTGCCTTTTGGGCGCCTTCGCCGTGAGCGGCACGGGATGAGAGTGTGAGTTCGGCGTATTCGGCGGTGCACAGTTCGATCTGCTGGGCACCGACACGCTTTGCCGCGTCGATCTGCGATGTATCGGGGTCGATGAAAATGCTGACAAAAATTCCAGCTTCTTTCAGCTTTTCGACGGCAGAACTTACCGTTTCGATATTGCCTATAACATCCAGCCCACCTTCGGTCGTGATCTCGTTCGGGCTTTCGGGCACGAGCGAGACGGCATCGGGCTTTGTCTGCAAAGCGATCGCGACCATCTCATCGGTCGCGGCCATTTCAACATTGAGATAGGTCGTTACGACATCACGCAACAGTTCGATATCGCGGTCCTGAATGTGTCTCCGGTCGCCGCGAAGATGCACCGTAATGCCGTCCGCACCAGCCTGTTCGCAGATAACGGCCGCGGTAATAATGCTCGGCTCGATCGTCTTGCGGGCCTCGCGAATAGTGGCGACGTGGTCGATGTTTACGTTGAGCTTTGCGGTCACAGATGTTTGTAGCGAATGCCGGATTCAGTTAACACGCTGAATTTATTATCAAAGATGTCTTCAGCGGTGGCCAAGTATTTAAGGATCAATCGGGCAGGTTCAGTTTCGTCCGTCGAATTGATCCTAAGATAGATCACGCCGAGCGGCGCGATCAATTTTCGGCGGAATATCAGTTCTCCATAATCGGAATCAAAGGTGATCACAATTCGCCTTTCTACCGAAGCCTGCATCAGTACGACTTCGTCTCTGATCGACGGCGACGTTTCAACGATCCATTTTACATCGTGTCCGTGTTCGCGCAGGACACGGACACTAGCCTTTGAGATATTCTCATTCGCCAGGAAAGCGATCATCGCTTAACCGCCGGTGCCGGGATAAAAAGTCCGTCTTTAAGGCTTTCTGACGCATATGCAAAGACTGCTCGCAGATCTTCGGCGGTCAGGCGCGGATAATTTTCGAGCAATTGTGCCTCGGTCCATCCGTCAGCAAGGCGCTCCAGCAAGAAACCTACCGACAGGCGCGTCCCGCGTATTGTCGGCTTTCCCACCAAAACCTCAGGGTCTGAAACGATTCGATCTTCCCAATTCATAAAACGATATTATACGACTATTCGCCATCTGTTGCATAGATTCCATTTCCGGCATTTTTGCGAATTTGCCGCACTTCATCAAACATTCGAAGGCTATCGCGAATAACGCTTACTTTGCTGCGTTCGTCGTTGTTCCAGCGGACCGGGATCTCCTTGAGCCGCAGCCCGTGGAGGCGGGCGACGTAGAGAAATTCGACGTCAAATCCAAAGCGGTCGATCTTCATCACATCCAGCAGCGGGCGAAATTTTTCGATATTAAACGCCTTAAATCCGCATTGCGTGTCCCAAAACGGCATTCCGGTCATTAGGCGAACCACCAGGTTGAAAACCTTGCCGCCCTGTTCCCGCCGCCACGGCTGGTGCGTGCCGATCAGGCTTCTATCGAGCGCCCGCGAGCCGAACGTCACATCAAATTCGTCCGCCATGATCGGATCGATCAGCTTGTGCATCTCTTCGATCGGCGTTGAAAGATCGGCATCGCTGAAAAGCGCGATCTTGCCTTCGGCGGCAAGCAGGCCGGTCTTCACCGCAAAGCCCTTGCCGCGATTGGTTTCGTAGCGAATTACCCGAGCGCCCGCGTCCGGAAATTCGGCAAATACGGTTCGGGCAACTTCCGCGGTGCCGTCGCGCGAACCGTCATCGACGACGATGATCTCCACGGACATTTCACCGCCCCCCGTATGCGTAAGTATCTTACGCAAGGAATCGCCAAGGCGTTCTTCCTCTTCATATGCGGGCACAACGATGGAAATTTGGGGCTTCATCGGGCAAAAGCAAGATGTTAAGGTGTTGCAGGTAAAAAGTAAATGCGTCTGGGCATTGAAGAGCTATACAAGAGTCAACCTGGCCCTACGTTGGCCGCTTCCGCGAATAGATGCCTTTGTTTCGTGCATTTTCGTGTCCTCGTTTCGGCCGTTTCGTGGCTTAGGTTCCACGTCGCCGCCACGAAAGCCGCGGAACCAGAATGAAAAACTCGAGAACGAAAAACGAGGGTGTCTGAAAAGACTAAAAGTCTGAGGCAGCAGCATTTTTGAACGCTGATCAAGCGGAATTGAGCGTATTTTATGGATCGATCCGCCTGATCCGCCTGATCCGCGTTCAAATTGCTTCTACTCTGGAGGAGGTTAAAGTTTTCAGAGGTCCTCCGTGAAATCGCCGCGTCGGATCATCGTTCTACAACCGCGTCCCGCGTTTCTACAACTAATCTTGTGATATATTCGTATATTGTGCGGGAGATCTCGTAATGGAGAAAAAGTTTCTTATTGGTGCGGTTGTGTTGGTGGTTGCCGGAGCGATCGTCGGCGGTGTGTTTGGCCGGTTGTCGCCTATTTCGGCGAGCAACGAGATGACAGCCGCCCGTGTTGTCAGCGATTATCGCGAGGCCCTGGACATTATAGATACAAATTACGCTGGGAAGGTCGATCACGAAAAGATAACCGATACGTCCATTCAAAGCATGCTTTGGACGCTTGACCCGCATTCGGCATTTTTTACCAACGAAGAGTTCAAAAAGCTGTACGAGGAGCAGGCATCGAAATTCTACGGGATCGGCGTTTCGATATTGCAGCATCGTGACGGCGTTTATATCCAGTCTGTGGTCCCGGAGACACCCGCGGACAAGGCCGGGCTGCGCTACGGCGACAAGTTCCTGTCGGTTGACGGCAAGGACGCGACCGAGTGGACCAGTTCCGAGGTTTCAAGCAACGTCCGCGGCGATCGCGGAACTACGGTCAAGCTTAAGGTCGAGCGCGCGGGCTCGGCCCAACCGCTTGAATTCAACATAGTTCGCGGCGGCGTGCCGCTTCCGTCGATCCGCAATTATTTTATGCTGCCGAATGGCGTCGGCTATGTCGGGTTGATCGGCGGATTTCAGGAGACGACCTCGGCGGAACTGGACGAAGCTGTAGCCGCCCTGCAAAAGCAGGGCATGAAGAGCCTCATTCTTGACCTTCGCAACAATCCGGGCGGCCTGCTGCCGCAGGCTGTCGAGGTCGTGAGCCGTTTCATTCCGGCGGACCGGACAGTTGTTTCGGTCAAAGGGCGATCGCGTTACGCGAATACGGAGGAGCTGCGTACATCGGGCGGGAAAACATATGATCTTCCGCTTGTGGTAATGATAAACGGCGGTTCAGCCTCGGCCTCTGAGATCGTTGCCGGAGCGATTCAGGATTATCACCGCGGTGTGATTCTTGGCACCGAAAGCTTCGGCAAGGGCCTTGTCCAGCGTGTTTTCCCGCTGCCTTACAGCACCGGGCTCACGCTTACGACCGCGCGATATTACACGCCGTTCGGCCGCTCGCTTCAGCGGGATTATTCGAACGGTTCGATCTATGAATACTATTCTCACACTGACCCGACCGGTGCGGACGCCAAACCGAAACCGGCCGGCCAGGCGGTGAC
>JADLDC010000104.1 GCA_020846885.1 Acidobacteriota bacterium
CGGAACGGACCATGGAGGACATCGAGAAGCGTCGGCAAGATCCGTGGAACTTCCTGTTCATCGCGGGAATGTGGTTCCAGGACCTGTTCAACTACGACTTCCGCCGCACCGAGATGTGCATCATCCCTTACGGCACCCAGGAAGGCGAGATCTCGTTCTGTGCTTATAACACCGGCATCGGCTGGCGCAATATCATAGAGCATATGCACCAGAACGCGACCGTCGCCCAGTGGTACAAAGACCACGGCCGCCACGAGGTTTTTGCACGCGGCAAAGAGGTCGATCTTGAAGACCAGTCGCACAACTTGAACCTCAACGCGGTTGACCTGACCCGGCCCCACAAGCCGGAAATGGAAGGCCCCAAGACCGCCGCCGAAGAAATGCAAATGATGCGAAAGCTCTATAACCAAATGGTCACCGAAAAGGCCGGCCTAAAAGCCGAACCCTTGGTCCAGATCGGCGGCATCAAACGCGAGAAAAAAGAAAAATCAATGGCTGTTGCTGAATAATCGGCGACCGACATCTAGTTGAATCGAAAAACCTCGTTGAGTAATCAGCGAGGTTTTTCGATTGGGTTAGATTGAACTTAGAATATAATTTGCGATCAAACTTCTGTGTAGACCAATGATTGAAATAAATCCCAAATCACTGAATGGAAGAAGGGCAAAAGGTTAGCGTTGGATATTCAAACGCTAAACAGCAAGTTAACCGGAGCCGACGAATTTGGCCACCCGACCTTCGAAACAGAACGAAGTCCAATAGGCGAGGCGTTGTTTCGGCTAAAGTATCGAAACGAAAAAAGCAAAGCAGTTGAAATCGCTGAAACAGTCAGCGACTTTGTTCAGAATAAATGGCCGAACTTGGAGGCTCTCGATTTTATAGTCCCAGTTCCACCGTCGAATCTGACTCGCCCGTATCAGCCGGTTGACGAGATCGCGAGAATTGTCGCGGACACAGTCGGCATCCAACTATCCGCCGGTGATTTGGTGAAAAAGAATAAAACGCCGGAACTTAAAAATATTGCAGATGAGGACGAGCGATTTAGTATTTTGAGTGATGCGTTCGAGCTCAACTCCGTCCGGCTTGAAGGAACACATGTTCTTTTGTTTGACGATTTGCTCGGATCGGGCGCAACGCTTAGGGCGATAATCGACGTATTGTATGATAGAGCTAATGTTCGGTTGGTTAGCGTTTTGGTGTTGACGTATAAACGAAACAGGTAAGAGCAAATGAAAGTATTCGTAGGCGGGTCTAGGAAGATCATAAATTTAGATTCCGAAGTGCAAGAAAGGCTGCTGAACATCATCGGCTCTGGCGGAACCGTCCTGGTCGGCGACGCAAGCGGTGCGGATAAGTCCGTTCAGAAATTTTTGGACGCGAGGCGTTACGAAAACGTTATTGTCTATTACGTAGGCGAATCGCTACGCAACAATGTTGGAAACTGGCAGACCCAAAACATTGAGTGTGACTCAAAGAAAAAAGACTTTTCCTTCTTTGCGTGCAAGGACGCCGCGATGTCTCGGGATGCGGACTATGGATTTATGCTCTGGGACGGAATCAGCAAGGGGACGATCAACAACGCCGTAAATTTGCTTCGTGAGAATAAGAAAGTCTTGGTCTTCCTGGCGAAAGGCCGAAAGTTTGTTTCGCTAAAAACGTTTGACGATTTGCGCATATTGCTGAGAGAAGTGCACTTCACCACCAGAGACAAACTGATCAATGAGCTGAAGATCGGTGAGTTGCACGACGAGATATCCCAGCGAGACTTGGCCTATTTATAAAGACCAGATTCCCGGCGGAGCACGGCCTTAAAGAAACCGACATGCTCGACATCTTCGGCTCCCAAGGCAGATCCGCGAGATTAGAAAATGGCAAAAAAATACGACCCGAACGCCTATGCAGATCTTCTGGTCGAGTACTTACCCGGAGTAATAAGGACCGAGGAAGAAAATGAAAAGGCGTTGGCGATTGTTCTTCACTTGATGAAAAAAGGTGAACGCGGCCGCTCACCCGAAGAAAGCCGTTTGCTTGAGTTGCTTGCGACGCTAATCGAGGATTTCGAAGGAAAGACCTACCCAATGGGCAAATCAAACCCGGCCGTGGCCCTGCGCGAACTTATGCGCGAACACGGCCTCAAACAAGCGGACATGCTCGACATCTTCAGCTCTCAAGGCACGGTCTCCCAAGTCCTCAACGGCAAACGCGAGATCAGCAAAGCCCAAGCCCGAAAGCTCTCAACGCGATTCCATTTACCAGTGGACGTATTCATTTAGGGCACGGAAGAAATGTAGATGATGCAAAAGCTCTATAACCAAATGGCCACCGAAAAGGCCGGCCGGAAAGCCGGACCCCTGGTCGAGTTCGGCGGCAACAAGCGCGAAAAGAAAGAAAACTCGATGGCTGTACCCGTGGAGGCTATTTGTTCCATTGGGTACATTGGACGGGTATCACAGGCGCGATGATGGAAGTGTATGAAACGAATAGCATTTTACGTGGTGTGTGTGTTGGCAATGGCGACGGCGGCGGCGGCGCAGGAGAAGATGACCTTTACCGGGACTGCTTTGATCTATGGTTCCCGGATGAATACGAGGACGATCACCGAGCCGTTCAAGATGATCGTGACCGGCGAGACATCGCAGGCGGATGCGACAAAGTACCTGTCCGTGCTCAAAAGCGAGGGACAGGATGAACTATTGGACGCGATAGATTCCAATGACCTCGGAAGTTTTTCGCTCGGCAATTCGGTGGGGCACGACCTGCTCGCCGTGATAGTTGACAAAGACGGCGGCGACACGCGAATTCGCGCGGTCTTCCAACGCTGGCTTGGCTTTGGCGAGCTGCGGCGCGGCCTTCGGTCGGTCGATTATCCGTTCGGATATGTCGAGATACGTGTGGACCCGAAAACCGGCAAGGGCATGGGAACGTTTATCCCCGCGGCAAAGATCAAATTTAACAACTCCGGCGAAAATGGGCGGGACACGGTCGTGATCGAGGACTTCGGAACATTCCCCGGCCGCCTGATGGGCGTATCGATGAGCGGACGCAGAGCCGGCTAGGCAGACCGCGCATTTCCCGCTAGGAACGAGGCCTGATCCGGTTTGCTTTTGGTGCCGGATTAGGGTTAAATATTAGTTTGCCTTTCGGGCACATATCTTTGCCGAAAGGGGGTGAAAAGCAAATGGCATTCATTTCAGTTAATAATAACGAGTCGATCGAAAGCGCTCTGCGGCGGTTCAAGCGCAAAGTGATCAGCGAAGAGATAATCAAAGATCTCAA
>JADLDC010000105.1 GCA_020846885.1 Acidobacteriota bacterium
CTTCGGCCGAACGATTGATCGAAGTTCGCCACTTTTGAGCGAACAGAAAGAGGATGGCAGAGATGAATGTTCCGGCGTGGCCGATGCCGATCCAGAACACAAAGTTAGTTATCCCGAAGGCCCAGCCTACCGTTTTGTTCAATCCCCAGGTGCCGATGCCAAACATCACGGTGTTGACCGCGGCAATGATCCCGATGACCAAAAGGGTTACAGAGATGCCGAACAATATCCACCAGCCCGCTCCGGGCGGCCGTTCGAAAAGGGCGCAAATATCTGTCGTAACGTCACTGTAGGATTTATTGCCGCCGATCAACGGCTCACGCAGAGGCGAATAGACCGGATGGGCCGTAACGCGGTCGATCTCATTTTGAAGCCGTATCTCTTCGTCCGAGTTTTGAAACTCGATGTCTTTCAAGACTGCTGCCATTACAGGTTATCCCTCCAAATCCCCGCCGTTATTGTTCACCTTCGCGAGGAACGTAAGCCCTGGGCGAAGATTCAGCTCCTCCAACAAAATGTAATTCCGCTTGGTATGCCTGAGCGTCGAGACCCTGCTCTCGAGGTCCTTTAGGTCACCAAAGGTGATCGCGTTCGCCGGGCAACTCTGCTGACAAGCGGTTTGGATCTCGCCATCTTTGACCGGCCGTCCTTCGTTTCGCGCGCGTATCTTGCCTTCTTCGATTCGCTGCACGCAGAACGTGCATTTTTCCATCACGCCGCGGGTACGGACGGTCACGTCGGGATTTAGGGCGAGATTTGCGAGCTGATCGTCATGCGGATACAAGAACCAATTGAACCGTCGCACCTTGAACGCACAATTGTTCGCACAGTAGCGCGTTCCGACGCAGCGGTTATAGACCTGCATATTCAGGCCTTCGCTGCTGTGTACAGTGGCCAGAACAGGGCACACCGTCTCGCATGACGCGTTGTCGCACTGTTGACAGGTCATTGGCTGAAATCTCGCCGTCGTCCCTTCGGGCCTTTCGTCGTAGTAACGATCGATCCTCAACCAGTGCATTTCACGCCGCCGCCGGACCTCATCTTTGCCGACGACCGGAATGTTGTTCTCGGCCTGACAGCTAAGTACGCACGCGTTGCAGCCGATACACGCGTTGAGATCGACGACCATCCCCCATTTGTGTTCCGGAAAATCGTGAGGTTTCCAGAGGTCGATTTGCTTCTCACTTTCTTCGTGCAGGTGGCCGCTGATGAAATCCGCAAGCGAATATTCTTTTATCAACGGACGGCCTTCCGCGGAATCCTGAGTTTGCGTTTTTGCAAAGCTGGCCGTCTTCGCGGTCGGCTCAAGCGCGACGCCGCCGATCTGATAGCGAAATGTTCCGTTGGCAAGTTCTACGAACGGAAACGCATTTGCTCCGACGCTGCTGCCGATCTTTCCGGCCTTTGTTCGCCCGTAGCCGAAAGCAACCGCGACACAATCATCGCTTTGCCCGGCCTGGATCAGAACAGGCAGCTCGATGGCGGCGTTGTTCTTTTTGATCCGAACAACCCGGCCCTCCGTCAATCCGAGCTTAGCCGCGGTTTGCGGCGACAGGCATGCATAGTTGTCCCAGGTTACTTTGCTGATAGGGTCGGGAAGTTCGTGAAGCCACGGATTGTTGGCAAACCGGCCGTCACGCAGCGTTACCTTTGGATATAGCGCCAATGTAAGCCCGTCAATCGGACTTGCCGGAGCGGCCAACCGTACGACAGCCTCGTTCAATCCATCTGACTTGAACACCGTAGCTGCCGCGTCGCTTGCGGCCGCAACATAAACGCCGTCGTGAAGTGACTTGTCCCAGAACTCATCAAATGTCTTGAATTTGGCCTGCCCCGGAAAGAGGCTGGTTTGCCACCGGGTACGCAGAACATCGTAGTAACTGCGGCCGTCACCGCTCCAACGCATCAGGCTTTCCTGATATGCCCGTGTCTGAAATAGTGGTGCAATGGTCGGCTGGTTTAGGCTAAAGGTCCCGCTCACGGCCTCGGCATCGTCCCATGCCTCAAGAAAATGATGGGTCGGGCAGAGAGCGTCCGCGAGAGATGCTGTTTCATCAAGAGTTGGGCTGAACGAGACCTTCAGCGGAACTTTTCCCAGAGCGTTTGTAAATTCGGCGCTTGCGAAATGATCGTAGGAAGGATTTGCGTTCAGGATAAAAAGGGCCGCAACGCTTCCGTCCTTCATTTCCTGGATCAGCGTCTGCATATCTTCATCCCGGCCTTGCGGTGCGGCCGCGGTCAATGCGATCGTCGTCCCATAGTTGCCAAGCGTTTGATTGATGAAATTGACCAGATGCTGCTTGTCCGGATCATTCGATCCGCAAATGACAAGCGACGCGCCTTTCGCTCCAACAAGTTCCGCCGCGCACTTTTCGATCGCTGCTTTGCTTGGTTCTGAAAGCTTGTTCGGCTGATACGATGTGATCCCTTCAGGCAGTCCGCTGACGTCGCCGCTTTTTTCGGCGGCCAACCTGGCCAAATAGAGGATCGCCTGTCCTTCTTCTGCCGGCGCGATCTTCACACGCTTGTCGGCGTTGGCTCCGGTCAGTGAAAAGGTTGATTCAAATTGAATGTGCCGCAGCATCTCGTGCTTGCCGGCATTTACGTTGCGGGCTTCGGAATACCCGCGGGTGAAGGCGGTAGGTGAGATCCATGTCCCTAGAAAATCCGCGCCGAAGCTGACGACAGCCTTTGCCTTATCGAACCTGTAGAATGGCAGTACTTCGATACCGTGAGTGCGTCCGTGAGCAAGACGGATAGCGGATGTCGAGATCGGTTCGTAAACGACGTGTTTAGCATCCTTGAATTGAGTGAGGAATGCGTTTATCGCCGCCTGAGACGTTGGGCTAATGATCGTGTTTGAAAGAAAACGGACCTTTCCGCCGGAGCCTTTTATGGCATTTAGTTGTTGTACGATCTTTTCGTCGACCTCTTTCCATGTCGCGGGCGAACCCTTGAAAACAGGCTGCTGCGATCGTTCAGAATCATAAAGGCCAAAGATCAGGGAATGTGAGACCGGGCAAAGGCCGCCTTTGCTCAACGGATGCTCCGGATTGCCTTCGAGCTTTATCGGGCGGCCGTCACGCACTTTTACAAGAGTGCCGCAACCGGCGCTGCATCCGCCGCAAGTTGATGCATACCAGTTCGCTACGCCAGGCGTTAATTCGGGCGGCTGCTTGAGATATGGAATTATCTTTTGTTCAGGCGCCGTGCAGCTTGTCAGCGCAATTGCCGCCGTAGTGTAGCCAAGAAGTTCCAAAAACGTCCGGCGCGAAATGCCGCTGCTCGGCTGCAGCACCGGCAGGCCGCGTTCGTCTTCGTCGATATATTGCTTCCAGAGCTTATCCTTCATAGCTATTCATCATCAGTGGTGACAAACCGAGCAGTCCGTTGACGCCATCAATTTCTTTGGTGTATTCTCGCTTGCGATCTGCGGACGGCCGGTCTCATCAAGCGTGACCTCGCGGTGTGTCCGATGGCAGCTGACGCAGTCGCCCATCAGGAAAGCGTTCTGCTGTGAAACCCGCTCCATGGTTTCAACGGGCCCATGACACGTTTGACAGTTGACCCCGGCAACTACGTGGCGGCTGTGATTGAACGTGGCAAGATCGGGCAGATCGTTCACCTTCACCCATTCGATCGGTTTGTTTTCATTCAGGGCGGTTGCGATCTTTTGGATCTCGGGCGAATCGGGCAATACCTTTGTATGGCAATTCATACACAGCGACGCGCTCGGCACGCCCGCCACTTTCGACTTGTCGGCCGAGGAATGACAGTAGAGGCACGAGATCTTGTTGTCGCCCGCATGCAGCTTGTGCGAAAAGTTGATCGGCTGGATGGGCTCATAGCCGAATTGATCTCCGTACACACTGAAGCTTCCTTTTTGCCACACAAAGAACGCCCCAATGACGGTTATCAATATGGATAAGATCTTTAGTGTTCTGAGATTCATAAGCTACCTCGAGATCGAAGCCGGCCGGATAGTCGTATCACTTGGCATTTCAATGGACTCTTTGCTTGGCAAGGGTTTTATATGCGGGTATTGGCCGCGGATCTTTCGCCGATTCCAGTTCCAGATAACAACTTGGTATGGCCGCCACAGGTACGAGAACGGGATCGAGACCATATGGACAAGCCGCGAGAAGGGAAAGATCGCCA
>JADLDC010000106.1 GCA_020846885.1 Acidobacteriota bacterium
AACTTTGTTGCGTCGGAATCCGGTGTTCAAAGAGCGAACCTTTTAATTAAACGCTTTAACCCGTTAGAAAAGTTTCAATTACCTTGTAACTTGCCTCGACCGCCTCGCCGAGCTTTTCTGTTTCGGGCCCGCCGCCTTCGGCCATGTCGGGGCGGCCGCCGCCTTTTCCGCCGAGGATCGGCACTATTTCCTTGATAACATCGCCGGCCTTGACCTTGTCTTTCAGATCATCGGAAACGCGGACTATAATACCGGCCTTTCCTTCATCTTTGCGGCCAAGCACGACGACGCCGGATCTCAAACGTGCAAGCAATGTATCGGAAAGCTGACGCATTCCGTTGGCGTCAAGCCCTTCGACGATCTTGCCGACTACCTTTACGCCCAAAACTTCGCGGGCCTCGTCTCCATTAGATGACGCTCCGCCGATGGCGCCGGTTGCAATTTTCAGCTTCAGCTCGTCCATCTCGCGCCGCGTTCGTTTCAATTCGTCCTGCAATTTTTCGATCGCATTCGGCAATTGATCGCGCTGGGTTTTCAAAACATCAAGGCTGCGGCCGATCAATAGTTCGTCCTCACGGAAACGTTCGAACGAGTCGAAACCGGTAATTGCTCTGATGCGTCGAACACCGGATGCGATAGCTTCATCGGACGTTATCTTAAAGCTCCCGATATCGCCGGTCGCGCGGACATGAGTGCCGCCGCAAAGCTCCTTCGAAAATTTGCCGTCGCCGACACTCAATACGCGTACTTCCGAACCGTATTTTTCGCCGAACATCGCAACGGCGCCTGAACGCATTGCATCTTCGATCGACATCATGTTCGTCGTAACCGGATGATTTTGAAGGATATAACGATTGACCAGGTCTTCGACCTCTTTGATCTCCTCGCTGCTGATCGGCTGATAATGCGTAAAATCAAACCGCAAATAATTTGGCGCAACGACCGAGCCGGCCTGCTTCACATGCGTCCCAAGCACCTCTTTCAAAGCCGCGTGAACAAGATGCGTAGCCGTATGATTTCGCCGCGTCGCATCGCGTTTTTCGACATCGACGATCGCATTGACCACATCGCCGACTTTGATCGAACCTTTGTCGATCTTGACCTTATGAATTATCAACCCCGCCACCGGCGAATACGTGTCCGCGACAGTCGCCCGCATGTCAGAACCACCTGCGGTAGCGGGTGGTTGGATTTTAGCGTTTCCGGTACTCACTGATTCGAGAGAGTTCGACCCGTCAGAGTTTATCAATCCCGCCACCGGCGAAACGGTTGCCCGCAAGTCAGAACCACCTGCGGTAGCGGGTGGTTGAATTTTAGCGTTTTCGGCACTCACTGATTCGAGAGAGTTCGACCCATCCGAGTTCAACCACCCGCTACCGCGGGCGGTTCCGACAAGAATACCGACATCGCCGACCTGACCGCCGGATTCGGCGTAGAACGGCGTTTCGTCCAGCACAATGCTGCCCTGTTCGCCCTCGCCGAGTGCATCAAGCTGCTTGTCGCCATCAAGGATCGCCACGACCTTTGAGCCCTCACGCGATGTTGCCTCGTAACCGTGAAAAACATTCGCTCCGACCTTGCCCAAAACTTCCGCATAAAGCGGGCTGATCTCCGATTTTCGCTGTGTATGGCCTATGCCCGATTGCTTTTGCAGTTCCTGTAAAGCGTTGTCGAATTTGGCGTTATACTCGTCCTCGTCGAACGAAATTCCCTTTTCTTCCAGAAACACGCGGATCAGATCGCGAGGCGTGCCGAAAGTGTCGTAGAGCTTCGCGATCTGAACGAACAGGTCCTCCTCTGGGGTGTCTTTCGACACATTCAGTTCGTTAAGCTTTCCAAGCCCGACCGTGACCGTATTCCCAAACCTACTCTCCTCCAGCCGAACCATCTTCCCGATAAAATCGCGTTGTGTATCAAGCTCGGGAAACGCTCCGGAAAAATTCTGAACGACGAGGTCGCAGACCTTATAAAAGAACGCATCCTTTAACCCAAGATGCTCGCGGCCATGATAGATCGCGCGGCGCATTATTTTGCGCAAGACATAATTGCGTCCTTCGTTGCCGGGCAAAATGCCGTCAGCAATGGCAAACGCTGTCGCCCGTGCATGGTCCGCGATAACGCGACAGGCAAACTGCTGAGTTTCTGTTAAACTTTCGTAAGCGCTCATTCTTTTGAGATTGTATAACACGCGCGGCCACTGCGTCTTGTTCGGACAGGAACGGCAGCGGGAGCAACAAACTAAAGTTTGTTGGACGCATCGGCCGGCTCGAGAATTGCGGAAGCCCGCACGGAGTAAGGGCGATACGCGCACCGTTGGATATTTCGCCCTTACTCCGTGCGGGCTTCTGCAATTGCCCGGCATCTGAACTTATGAAGTATCTTATCTGTCTCGGATTGATGGCCGTTTTCGGGCTTTCGGCTTGCGGCGTGGGAGTCAATAATTCAACGAACACTTCGGGTCATCAGGCTCCCGGCGGTACGACGCCCGTGCCGACAATCCAGGCAAACAACTCGAACGCATCGCCGGCTGACAATGCAAATTCCGACACGTCCGATTTTGAAGGCACGGACAGCATAACCGACAAGAAGAATCCGAACGTAAAAGGAAGCGCGATCATGAGCGATGTGCGTTCGGCTTCTCACGACGGCTATGACCGCGTTGTGTTCGAATTTCTCGGCGACGAATTGCCGAGTTACCATATCGAATACATTGGCAAGCCGGTCACGGCGTGCGGTTCGGGCAAGACGGTCGATCTTGCGGGCGGCGGCCGGCTTGAGATCCGTTTCACAACCGCTCAGGCCCACGCGCCGGAAGGCGACGCAACCATCAAAGACCGCGAGCGTTCACCGAATCTACCGGCGGTCAAAGACCTAAAACTGACCTGCGATTTTGAAGGCGAGGTGACATGGGTGGCGGGAGTTTCATCGCCGAACAGTTATAGGGTGACCGAGCTAAAAAAACCGACACGCCTCGCTGTCGATATCAAAAACGCCAGGTAATCCACAAGCCCGATTGTGCAGAAGCCCGCACGTAGTAAGGGCGAAATATGCGATACCGCGCATATCGCCCTTACTTCGTGCGGGCTTCTGCCTCAAGGTGCGTTACAATTCGATACCGCGTATATCGCCCTTACTTCGTGCGGGCTTCTGCCTCAAGGTGCGTTACAATCGCCTAAACATCATCCGACGACACTCGTACAAACTATGGCCAGCTCGATAACATCGCTGCTTTTACTAACCCTGCTGCTTTGTTCACTCTGCGCTCCGATGAATGCTCAAGCCGACAAATTCACAAAATTCAAGGAAGCTTACCTGAAAGAGGTCAAAGATGCCGGCATTGTCGGAAGCAGTTTCGTATTCTTGAAAGATGGTAAAACCTGTTTCCGAAATTCATTGGGGCTCGGCAAATCTAGAGAAAAAGCAGCCTGTCGATGGCGACACGATCTATCATTGGGCGTCGAACACAAAGCCGTTTACGGGCATTGCTATCATGCAGCTCCGTGATCGCGGCCTTTTGAAGCTGGACGATCCGGTAACGAAATATCTGCCCGAATTGCGCGCGGTTCATAACAAATTCGGCTCGATGGACGAGATAACGATCCGTCATCTGATGACGCATTCGGCCGGTTTTCGCAATCCGACGTGGCCATGGGACAAAGGCGAGGATTGGGAGCCGTTTGAGCCGACCGAATATTCGCAGCTTGTCGCGATGTTCCCGTTCACCGAGATATTGTTCAAACCGGGCAGCAAATTCAGCTATTCAAATCCCGGAATAATCTTCCTCGGCCGCATTATCGAAAAACTGAGCGGGGAAGATTACGAGGTCTATGTCGATAAGAACATCCTCAAACCCTTGGGCATGTATCACAGCTATTTCGACACGACGCCGCCATATCTGCTCGCCCGCCGCTCGCACAGCTACTACGTCGAAAACGGAAAACGCACGACCGGCCGCTTCGACGCGAACACCGGCATCACCGTCTCAAACAGCGGCCTAAACTCGCCGATCTCGGACATGGTCAAGTATCTCAATTTTCTGATCGGCGTGCCGGAACCGCCTGCATCAGCGGGCGGCCAAAATGTCAGAACCGCGAGCGGTAGCGACCGGCCTCCTGTCAGAACCGGAAGCGATAGCGACCGGGTTCCGTATGACATGATCCTCAAACGATCATCCCTCGAAGAAATGTGGCACCCGCAGCTTCCGACGCCTGTCGATGCCAACGGCAACAGCGGCTTCACCACCGATATCGGCCTGATCTATTTTCTAAACCGCCGCGACGGCCGAACATTCCTTGGCCACGGCGGTGACCAGAACGGATTTATCAGCTATATCGACTTCGAACCCGCGACAAAACAAGCGTCGATCATAGTATTCAATACGACCGTTATCTACCCGGACCAAACGCCGGCGAACACAGATGTTTATTCGAAACTCAGGCACGAACTGGCTGCATTGTTCTGAATCGCGAAAGAGCGGTTCCGAGCCAAATTCAGTTCCCGATGAATTCTTGCGACGCTGGAAGGATGCATACGATGTATCCCATCCGTTAATTTTAAACTAA
Organism: Acidobacteriota bacterium; assembly: GCA_020846885.1. Lineage (GTDB taxonomy): Bacteria > Acidobacteriota > Blastocatellia > Pyrinomonadales > Pyrinomonadaceae > OLB17. The sequence continues at coordinate 4,563 of JADLDC010000106.1, forward strand.
AATGATCGGACCAAGAGAGTTCACGGAATTGTATCGGCCATTTTCACCGATTTGAAAAACGGATCTCTAGCTCAATGTATGAAATTAAGTCACGCAATACTCGTCTTCACTGTATTCTCTTCAAGTGCATTCGCCCAAAAGGAAATGACGATCGCCGAGGTTCAGGGAACCGGCGAAAAGTCTCCGGCGGTCGAGCAGAAGGTGAAGCTTTCAGGCGTTGTTACGGCCCGGACGCGTACTGGGTTCTTCCTGCAAACACCAGACGATAAGGCGGATTCGAATAAAAATACATCCGAAGGGATCTTTGTTTTTACCCGCACCGAGCCGCCCGCCGAGGCAGACGTTGCCAATATTGTTTCGGTCACCGGGACGGTCGAAGAATTTAAGCGGGAAAATGATGTACTTGCCACGACGATCACGGAACTTTCGATGCGAAAAGATCGTGATGAGATAAAGATCATTTCCTCCGGCAGCACACTTCCGAAACCGATCGCGTTGACCGCGAACGACTTTATTTCAAATACGGTCGATAGCCTAGAAAAATATGAAGGAATGCGGGTCCAGATCGACGAGATGACCGTCAGCGGCCCGACAGGCGGCCGCGTGGATGTAAAGACCTTCAGTGCGAGGTCCGATGGGACATTCTGGGGCGTGGTGAACCCGATGCCAAGGCCGTTTCGCCAGCCTGGCCGCGATGTGCGCGAATTTGCCTCGCTTGCGGAGTTGGACCAATTCAAGAAAGCCTATCCAAAAGCGGCGATATTTGATTCCAATCCGGAAGTGATCCGGGTCGATTGCAGCGAGCAGGTCCCGGGCCTGACACAAAAGATGGCACCTCCGACATGCGAGTTGCCGGCGATGGCCGATGTCAAGGGTTTGGTAGGCGTACTTCACTATGGGTATGGTAAGTACACCG
>JADLDC010000107.1 GCA_020846885.1 Acidobacteriota bacterium
CAATTCCGTCGTATCCTTCTCTCATAGCGTATCCTCCTTCGGTCCCTTTGACCGTTTTGTTTTTTCATCAAAACAAGGATACGCTATTTTTCATTTACCCTCTTCCACAACTTTCGATACTAGCTCTGCACATGACTTCTCGGCGACGAACGAGGTAACAGTCGCTTTCGCTCCCCGATCTGATCTGCCCCGCCAACTTACATTATCTATGCCAAATATATCGGTTAGTCCTAAAATGTCTATGATTCAAGACTTCCTTTATTCCGAATAATATTTCAGTATGGAGGTTTTGTCCTTCTCAAACATTTCAAAGTTCGAATCTGTAAAGATATGCACTGAATCACCAATGCCTGCCATTTTTTCAAAGATACACGTCTCCTCAAATATTAATTTCGCAACATCTCTTGCAAACCCTTTGTGACAATGCACAACCGTTACTAAGTAAAAATCTACTTTCATCAAACCCTCCAAATTAACAAAATTTCGCTTCCCATTTTCAACGCTGTTAACGTAGTTACGATCCAAGTCTGCCAAAAAAGCTAAGGCTTCCTGGCTAATTCCTAAGCGTGATCGCAATTCTTTAATTCTTTCCCCGATTTTAGTGGTGATGGACACGTGATAAGTATGGTCAAGTGACGACTCTAAGACAACGGACTATAAGTCACATGTTCGAATAGATGGCATGGAGTTGATCTGCCGGCTTGCATATGCAACTGTTTGATTGCATAATGTGGGTTGTGATCGTTTGATCGCGATATTTTTGAGGGCGAGAGGAGGGATATGAGAAAAATAATTGCGTGTGAATTTATGACGCTTGATGGGGTGATACAGAATGAGGATGAGGGCGATGGGTTTAGGTGGGGCGGGTGGTTTTTTCCGTTTGCGGATGAGGTGACGGGAGCGGTGATGCAGGAGCGGTTGGGGAAGCCGGTGGATCTGCTGTTGGGGCGCAAGACCTTTGCCGCGTGGGAGACGTATTGGCCGACGCATTCTAACTTTTGGCCGAACTGCATGACCGCAACGAAGTACGTTGCCTCGAACACGCGCGATTCGAGCGATTGGCAGCCAAGCGTCTTTTTGAACGGCGACCTTGCGGAAAAGGTCCGCGAACTAAAGCAAACCGACGGCCCCGATCTGCACGTAATGGGAAGCGCCGATATGCTCCAGACGCTCTTCAAAAATGATCTCGTCGATGGCCTCGAGCTAATGATAATCCCGGTTACGCTTGGCCAAGGCAAACGCCTCTTCCAGGACGGCACCATACCGGCGGCGTTCAAAGTAACCAAATCCCAAGTCGCCCCAAAAGGCATCATCATCGCCTCCTACGAACGCGACGGCGACGTAAAGACCGGACAGCCTCAGATAGAAGAGGATTAAAGAATAAGAAGATTCACCACAGAGGCACAGAGGACACGGAGGAATTTTTAAATGGTTGGTCGGGTTAATAAGTTGAAAATTCCTGAGATAGTTGTTTAGGTTCATTGGTTGAAAATTGCTAAAAAATTGCTAATTAACCTTCTAATCTTTTCTCCGTGTCCTCTGTGACTCTGTGGTGAATTAAAATTATGGAATTGAACGACTTAACTGAAAAGATCATTGGATGTGCGATAAAGGTGCACAGGGTTCTCGGACCGGGCTTGCTTGAGAGTGCGTATGAGGTTTGTCTTGTCTATGAATTGAGAAAAGCTGGTTTGAAAGCCGAACGGCAGATTGCGTTGCCGGTCATATACGAAGGCCTTCAGCTTGATGCAGACTATTTTATCGACATATTGGTAGAAGACACAGTAGCTCTCGAACTGAAGTCCGTCGAACACCTCTTGCCGATTCACGAAGCCCAACTCTTAACGTACTTGAAGTTAGCGAACAAAAAGCTCGGACTCTTGATGAATTTCAACGTAACTTTATTGAAGAACGGCATAAAAAGAAGAATTAACTGAGGATTCACCACAGAGGCACGGAGCGCACAGAGACGTTTTAAAAGGGATTGTATGGCGAAATGGGGATGAAGCGTTCTGTGCAATTGTTTTGATTTTTTCCTCAGTGTCCTCTGTGACTCTGTGGTGAATTCTTTTGATCGGAGAATATATATGAAGACAACAGCTTTTTTTCTGATGATGCTCCTTTCGGGTGTCGTTTCCGCACAGCAAAAGCCGGTGACGGGCTATGCGCCGGTTAATGGGTTGAAGATGTATTACGAGATACACGGGACGGGCGAGCCGGTGGTTTTGGTGCATGGGGCGTTTATGGCGATCTCGGGGGACTGGGTTGATTGGGTGAATGAGCTTGCCAAGACGCGGAAGGTGATCGCGGTTGAGATGCAGGGGCATGGGCGGACGGCGGACATCAAACGTGATATCACTTATGAAAACCTGTCGGACGATGTGGCGGGGCTGCTCGACTATCTCAAGATCGAACGTGCGGATATTGTCGGTTACAGCCTGGGTGCGGGAACCGCGATGATGTGTGCGATCCGCCATCCGGAAAGGGTCCGCAAAGTCGCAAGCATTTCGCACCCGATCCGCCGCGACGGTTGGGTCAAGGAAGCGAACGACTTTTGGCCGAACTTCAATATGGAGATGATGAAGGGCACGCCCGCCGAAACCGAGCGTGAGAAGCTTAATCCGGTGCACGGCAGCTTCCCGGATTTTTTCAAACACATCAAAGCGGCGGCAATGCGGCCGTGGGATTTCGGTGCCGATAAATTCAAGGCTACCAAAGCGCCGATGTTCTTTATATTTGGCGACGCCGACGGCGTTCGGATCGAGCACATCGCCGAAATGTACCGCCTAAAAGGCGGCGGCAACATCCACGGCGACATGCAGCCCCGCGTCGATTCGCGCCTCGCCATCATCCCCAACGCAACCCACGTCACGCTAATGAACCGCATGTCCATCATCATCCTGATGATAAACGATTTTCTCGATGCAAAACCTCAGAAGTAGTAGTCCTGAGCAGATTCGATTCACCACAGAGGCACGGAGACGCAGAGATTCTGAACCAGCCTTCTGACGGTGTGCTTTTGCGTGCCGACGATTTCTGTATTAGATCTCGAAAATCTTTCTCCGTGCTCTCTGTGCCTCTGTGGTAAGAAAGTCCTAAAAGCGTTAATATACCGACAACTGGGGGAAAGTATATGGCAAAGGTAACTGGCATTGGCGGAGTGTTTTTTAAGAGTAAGGGCAAGGGCGCTGAACTTGGGGCTTGGTACAGGGAGAACCTTGGGATTGAGCTTGAGAGTTGGGGCGGGGCGATATTGCGTTGGGCTGATGATAAGGCCGACGACGGCGGGCTTACGGTTTGGAACGCGGCGGACCACGATACGAAATGGTTCAGCCCGAGCGAATCTTCGTTCATGATCAATTATCGCATCGATAACATGGACGAAATGCTCGCCCAGCTAAAACAAAACGGCGTCGAGATAGTCGCCGGCCCCGACTCCGCCGAAAACGGCAAATTCGCCTGGATAATCGACCCAGACGGCAACAAAGTCGAACTCTGGCAGCCAATGGCCTGGGATGAGAAGAATAAGGGATAGGTAGGTATCAATGATATAATTTGCTTGAGGTTAACAGTATGTCAACGATCGCAGAAGCGGAGAAATTGGTGTTCAGTCTCTCGGAAAAGGATCGGGCAGAATTGGTCGGTAAGATCATTCGATCGCTTCCTTCGCCGTTTGTTGCGGAGGACGAGGATTGGGTGGAGGAAGCATTGCGCCGAGATCGCGAGATGGATGAGAAGCCTGAGACGGTGCTTAGCGAAGAACAGTTCTTCACGTCGCTGCGAGAGTACGTTCGCAAATGAAAGCCATATTAAGTTCGGCTGCCGAACGCGATGTCAAACGAGCCCTTGATTATTACCTTCGAGAGGCCGGACCCGAAATAGCCTTTGATTTTATCAACCGGCTCGAAGCAAAGATCAATCAAATAAAAAAGAATCCTGAATCGTGCCGGGTTGTTGCTAAGGGACTTCGGAGCGTCGAACTTGACCGATTTCCTTACAGTGTCGTTTACAGAATTGTGAACAAATCCATTATTCGTGTGACAACGGTTCGTCACCATAAACAGCACCCTGATTTCGGCTTGCGGCGCTAATTTTATATGAAGATAAACGATTTTGTAGTTCGCTTTGCCAATGTCAACGGCACCGGTTCGGCGTCGGCTAATGCTTTGTTTACCAAGGCGGTTTTTCGGATGGGTGTGCCGGTTACGCCTAAGAATATTTTTCCTTCGAATATTCAGGGATTGCCGACATGGTATGAGGTGCGCGTTTCGGAGAAAGGATATTTGGGCCGCCGCGAAGGTGTCGATCTGATGGTTGCGGTCAATCCGCAGTCGATGAAGAAGGACTACGCCGATGTGATGAGCGGCGGGTATTTTGTCTATGATTCGTCGAAGCCATTGCCGCCGGGTTACGACCGCGACGACATCACGCACATCGGCATTCCCATGACGGAGATGTGCAACGCCGAGTACACCGACGCACGGCAGCGGCAGCTTTTCAAGAATATCGTTTATATCGGTGCGCTTGTCGCGCTGTTCAAGATCGAATTTTCGGTGATCGAACAGCTGATCGGCGAACAGTTTAAGGGCAAGGAAAAGCTGATCGAGCCGAATATAAAAGCGCTCAAGATGGGTGAGAAGTGGGTTGAAGAGAATTTTGGCCTCACCGATGCGCGTGCTTCTGCACTGACGGTTGAAGATAAAGCCCTTACTAAGGTGCGGGCCTCTGCAACGCCGGATGAAGATAAAGCCCTTACTAACGTGCGGGCTTCTGCAATGTTTGATCTCAAAGTCGAAAGACGTGATCTGCTTGGCGACAAGATACTTTATGGCGGCAACTCGGCGTGCGCGCTTGGGGCGATATTTGGCGGGGCGACTGTTGCGGCCTGGTATCCGATCACGCCTTCGACCAGCGTGGTCGATGCGTTTGCGAAATACGCTTCGAAATATCGTGTGGACGCCGCGACGGGAAAGAACAACTACGCGATCGTCCAGGCGGAGGATGAACTTGCGGCGATCGGGATGGTCATGGGTGCGATGTGGAACGGCGCACGGGCGTTTACGGCGACCAGCGGCCCCGGCGTTTCGCTGATGAACGAATTTTTGGGACTCGGATATTTTGCCGAGATACCGACCGTTTTGATCGATGTTCAGCGTACCGGCCCTTCGACCGGAATGCCGACGCGGACGCAGCAATCTGATCTGCTGCTCGCGGCTTACGCATCGCATGGCGACACGAAACATCCGCTGCTGCTGCCGGCGACGCCGAAAGAATGTTTTGAGATGACGGCACAGGCATTTGACTTAACGGAGCAACTCCAAACGCCCGTCATCATAATGACCGATCTCGATCTCGGGATGAACGATCATGTGACCGAACCGCTGGAATGGGACGATACGCGGGCGTACAAACGCGGAAAGGTATTGACCGGTGAGCAGCTCGATGAGATCTACGGCGGCGCGCGGACACTCTTGTCCGCAATGGACGACGTTTTGTCGGGAGCGAACGGCAACGGACATGTCGCCGGAGGAAACGGCGATGCGGACAAGAGTGTTCTCGCTGCGGCCGATCTCGAAACCCAGCCCGATGCCGAAGCCGAATCGGCAGGGTCATATATCGAACAGTTCCGCGGCAAATATGGGCGTTATCTTGATATTGATGAAGACGGCATTCCGTATCGGACTATTCCCGGAACGCATCTGACGCGCGGGGCATATACGACACGCGGTTCGTCGCGCGATGAATACGCCGTTTATACGGAAGACGGCGACGCCTACCGCCGCAACGTTGATCGGCTCGCAAGAAAATGGAAAACCGCCGAGGAACTCGTTCCGGCGCCGCTTTTCTATGCACCGCAAGCCGACGGCACGGAACGCGTCAGCAGCCCGAATGTCAGCAAGGGTTCGAAACAGGGTGTTATTTATTTCGGGACATCAACCTATGCCGCCCGCGAAGCGATCGAAATGCTCGACGCCGACGGCATCCACCTCGACGCAATGCGCCCGCGTGCCTTTCCCTTTGGCAAGGCATTCCGTGAATTCGTCGCTGCCCACGAACGCATATTCGTAATCGAACAAAACCGCGACGCCCAATTCCGCAGCCTCATTATGATCGAACTCGGCACGTCCCAGTCAGAACCGGGAGCGGCAGCGACCGGGTTGTCTGACAAACTCATCTCTGTCCTAAACTATGACGGCATGCCGATAACGGCAGATAATATTTACAGGCAGATAAAGGGAAATTTGCGTTAGAATGTTTTTATGAACAACGACGCTTTGCTTAAACGAATAGCTCTGAATCCAAATGTGCTAACGGGCAAACCCGTTATTAAAGGGACGCGACTTTCGGTTGAATTCATATTAAACCTCTTGGCGCACGGCGCGACAACCACCGAAATCCTCGATGAGTACCAAGGATTGACCGTCGAAGATATACAAGCTTGTCTGCTGTTCGCCGGCGAATCTTTGAGCCGGACTGAATTTATGCCGCTGGTCATGGAGACCGCTTAGATGCGTTTCCTCGTGGACGAATGCACAGGTCCCGCTGTCGCAAAATGGCTGAAAGCCGAAGGTCATGAGGTTTTCTCGGTCTTTGACGAAGCTAAAGGAATCGGCGACGATGAGGTTCTCGCTATCGCGGTCGCCGAAGAACGGATTTTGTTGACCAACGATAAAGATTTTGGCGAGATGATCTTTCGCGAAAAGCGCGAGCATCGTGGAGTTGTTTTTCTTCGACTTTCTGACGAGCGTTCAATCAACAAAGTTGCTGTCTTGAAACAGGTTTTGGATAACTATTCCGACCGGCTTTCTGATAGATTCATAACTGCTACGGAAACTAAGATCCGATTCACCTGATGATGAGCGAGCTAGGTCCCGACGTGTCAGAACCGGGAGCGATAGTGACCGGTTATCCGATAAACTCATCTCCGTCCTAAACTACGACGGCATGCCGATAACGGCGGATAATATTTTCAGGCAGATTAAAGGCGGGATATCACCACAAACCAAGGTGAATGATTGACGAAGCGAATATAATAGAAGTAGTTCGAGCGGCGGCGAATAAAAGGATTCTGTTTCTCCCGCACGCGATTCGACAGATGTCGCGGCCAGATCGCATGATAACGACGGCTGATATACGTCGGATCATATTTAATGGCGAGGTCATAGAAGATTATCCCGAAGATGCTCGTGGCCACAGTTGCCTGATGCTCGGCCTTGACGCAGGCGAACGATCGATCCATATAGTTTGTTCGCCGAAAGCAGAGTACCTTGCGATCATAACGGCGTATTTGCCGGATGAGGACGAGTGGTCGAGCGATCTGCGTGAAAGGATTTAAATTATGGAATGCATGTACTGTAAAGGAAAAATGGAACGAGGTGCGGCGCCGTTTCACGTTGACCGTAACGGTTACCATCTCGTGTTCGATAAGGTTCCGGCCTTTGTCTGTCAACAATGCGGCGAGGTATATTTCGACGAACATCAGGTTGATTCGATTCAGTTAGCGATTCAAGCCGTCGATGTTCAAGCCAAAATAATTGCATCTGTTTGAATCATTCCGGCCCACTCAAGGTCAAATGAACGCTTGCCGCACATGCTCCAGCCTTTGCCGGCCTGGTTTGATCTACGACGGGCTGTAAGTCCTCTGTATTAGAATAGGTTACGAGCGAGATCCTATTCACAAAATCCATAGAATCTTGTAAAATACCTCCCAGCCCGGGCCGGTTCCGGTCCGTTCCTTGTTTGCCTTAAAAGATTGATGAGTAAAACATTTCGTGGTTTGATCACGATCGCGTTGGTCGTGACGGCGGTTACAGTTGCGGCTTTGCCTGTTTGCGGGCAAGGGTTGTCGCGTTGGGCTTTGGGGCGGCCTTCGCTGCTGATCGATATGCCGGGCGATCCGTCGGCGGGCGGAGTTGTTTGGGCCGATCGTTCGATATATTCGATCTTTCCCAATTCGTGGTCGGCGGAAGGCGGCGGCGTACGGATCGAGGTTGCTCGAATTTATTCGGCAAAGACTCCGGCCGATCTGCTTTCCGAGATCGGTCAAAAGGTAAACGCTCCGATGACGCCAACCGGCCGAGGACAGATCTCGGGCAGGGATTTTGTAAACTCGATCGGCCAAACGCGGATGGCGGCGGTCATCGGGCATGACGGAGGCGTGCTTGGCGGAGCAAGCTGGGTCGTGATGGCCTCGTATAAAGACCAGGCCGGACAAGCGCTTGCGAGTGCGATCTTCAATTCGATAAAGGTCGAACGCGAGGGCAACCGGCACTGGGCGCTACGCAGCCTCGGCCCGACATTTCTCGCCGCCGAACTACCGTTTGAACTTACCGCTATCGCCGACAGCAAGGAAGGCCGCAAAGATTGGGAAAGCAGCTTTGACGGAATGAATGTTCGCGTCAGCACCGAAGTTCCGTCGCCCGGAGCGGTTTTCGAAAAAGAAAATACGCTCAAAGGCTTTGTCGAAGGCGATAGGTCGCGGCCGGGCGTGACCGATTTTACGTTTACGCGTGAGAAATACAAACTCGGCGATAAAGACGGCGATCTGATCACAAAGACATTCAAACGCGGCGGACGCAGCTATCGGATCTATGAGTTCGCATTCATCGAAAAGCGAAGAGCGCTTACCGCAAGCATTCAGATCGATCCGAACCGCACCGACCATCAGCTAACGACCGAACGCATTCTTCGCACGTTCCGTACGACGATCAACTCGATCTACGGATGGAAGACTTACTCGATCGGCA
>JADLDC010000108.1 GCA_020846885.1 Acidobacteriota bacterium
GCCGGTCAGCATTGCCGAGATCTTTTGCTCATCTGAGCCAGGGTGCTCCGCCCTGTCGCCAATGTTGTTCGTTTCGTGCGTCATCGTCTCTATAAGTAATGTTTCAACTTTTCTTTCAGCAAGCCCCTCGCCCGGCTTATCCGCGATTTCGTTGTACCGAGGCCGAGGTCCAGTATCTTTGCCACCTCGTCGTACGATTTCCCTTCTACATCGCGCAGGATGATCGGTACCCGGTATTTGACCGGCAAAGCAACAATGGCCTTTGCGATAACCCTGCTCCGTTCGTCCTCGACCAGGTCTTCGTCCGGCCGGTTCCGGTTATCCGGCGGCTGAAACTCGGTTTGCTCATCGTCTTCGGACTGGAACAACCCGGTCAGCGACAATATCGTCCGGCGCTTTCGCTTGCGAAGCTCGCTGATAGCCAAATTCGTGGCTATCCGGTAAATATATGTTGAAAAAGCGTATTCTGTGTGGTACCTGTCCAGCGCGAAATATACGCGGACAAAGGTCTCCTGCGACAGATCTACGGCTTCTTCGTAATCATTCAAAAATCTGTACAAGTAGTTCGTTATAGGGCTTTTATAACGTCCTACAATTTGGGCGAACGCGGCCTCATCGCCGTTCTTTGTCGCCTCTATCAACGCATGATCGGATTGGGGTGTCTCAGCCACGGCCGCGTTGTGCGCCTCCCGTGTCTGAGCTCCGATTTTGTCCAATGCCATACACGCATACATTTTTACAGCAATTTTCTAGTCCGAACAAAAGCCGCCTTTTGATTCATTCACGCCGTCCGATCGCAAAGGTTGCAGAATATTCGCCGGGGAGAGTTCAAAGCGAATGTCTGAAAAGACGAAGAGTCTGAGACAACAAGGCATTTTTGAACAAGGATCACGGGGAATTCAGCGGATCTTTACGGATCTATCCGTTTTGATCCGCTCGATCTGCGCTCAAATTGGCTCTATTCTGAAGCAGGTCAAAGTTTTCAGACATCTTCTGGAGCGACTTTACTTGTCCGCGTTCCTGACGGTCAGCACCAAAAACAGGGTTCCGTCCGTTCTGGGCTGGGTCAGCGTCCCGATAAGCGCCGGCGTATTCTCACGGACACTAACGCGGTCAACGGTCAGTCCGATCGATTCATAATTTACCGGCGCGGGGTTTTTCTCATCTGAATAAATGGCCATTCTGATAGGCACGCGGGCCCCAAAACGGAATGACCCAACGTGAAACGCAGGCTGTCCCGACGGATCCTGAATGCTCCGGACGCCGGCAAGCCGCCAATCAAGAAAGCTCGGTGCACCGGGCATCGATTCCGCGGCGTACGCGTTTGAGATGCCTCTGTAGTCGATACTGCCTGTATTAGACAATCGGCCGAAATAGGTATTGATCAAACGAAGGTTCGACGTGTCAAACTCGCTTCGGATCGATTTTGAAACGGCCGAAAGCGACGACGGAACTGACCCGCCCGATTGCCCGCCGGCGATCAGTACGTGCAGGACGGCCTCGTAAGCAGCTTCGGCCGGCTTGGTCTCCGCGGCCTGAGCAGACACAGAGTTTGTTGAAGTAAAGAGCAGAAGAGCAAACGCAGCAATTGGCAATATTCGATTGTGCAAGTTCATTTTTTAGGGGCCTCCATTTTTTTCGGGGAGGATCGTAAATGCAGTGTGATCACGAATTAGCCGATAGAAAGTTGCAAAAATCCCGCGGCGGGCCGCTGCATATCGAAATGAAACGCTGGACAAATACAAAAAGGCCGCCCATTTCGGACAGCCTCGTGCTGATCAGGCCTTTGATCAATCAATCGCAAGTAGTCTCTTGCCGATTACTTCTTCTTTGTGCCCTTTGTGTCCACACTTTTGCGCCCTTTGTGTTAACGTTTTCTTTTAACACAAAGACCGCCAAGGTGAAGACACAAAGATCACAAAAGTACTTGCGATTCAATAGTTAGGTTCACTACCTTTTTGCGGGATCATGGCGTCGAGTACATGTTGTCTTCGATCTTTTGGCCGTAGGTGACGGTACCGATATCGGTTTCCTCAACAACCTTGCCGTCGGCGTATAGGACGGTGCGGAACGGAAAAAGTGTTCCTTGCGCGGGATTATAATCGTAATATTTCCGGCGATACTTGACACCGCCATCCTCATAGTCGAGCATCAGCACCCTGAAACTTTTTGCGCTCAGATAGTAGCGGATCTTTCGGTTCTGCTTATCGGTCACATCCACAACGTGAAGATCGACACCGCCGATCTTGTCCTTGCCCACCAGCGTCAGCGTTGCGCCGTTCTCTTTATATCGTAGGAGCGATTCGAGCCCGTAGAATATTTGATGGTGAAAGGCCCGGGCAGCAGCATCGTTCGGCGTAAACGCGCTATTATTGAAAATGCCGAAAGTTTTGTCGTCACTGTAGATAAGCGAATATCTGGCTGACGGAAACTCCTGGTCGAGCCTGACCTTTTCCTTTGCCAGGCTCTCGCCGCGGGTCGTCCATTTCTGATATGAGGCCTGTTCCATTTTGCCGTCCGCCCCGAGCACGCTGGTCCGGCCGCGTTCCAGGGCCGTACGCCTGATCTGGTTAAGCGCATTGCGCCCGCCGCCGAAGCCGTATAAAAAGATAGAGGTTTCCACTATCTGCTCGGCCGTAGGATTCTTGGCGGCCTCTTTTGCCGCTTCCGCCGATAACGGGACCGGCGTTGCGGCCGGCGTCGGGGTCGGCGCGGGCTTGTTTGTTTCGGTATTCACCGGCTCCTGCCCCAAGGCCAGCATTGAGAGGGCCAGTACGATCGTCAGTACGGCGAAAGATCTATTGATGCGAAAATGCACTAAATTTGAGGCTCCTGAGAATATGGTCAAATTGAACAAACCGTGATTGTAACACAAGAATCGATCGCCGGTAACTGAACCGGCGATCTGTGAAATTGATGATTGACGCCCGCGAAAAGATGCACTGAACGTTCGCTTTTCCCGCGTAAAGGACTAATATCTAGCAGTTTACATGCATGTAGCGTTATTCGAACCTGAGATACCGCCAAATACCGGTAATATCGCCCGCCTATGTGCAGCCGCCAACACGCCGCTTCACGTTGTCGGACCAACCGGCTTTAGGATGGATGATCGTACGCTCAAACGTGCCGGCCTGGATTATTGGAACGAAGTAACCCTCTACAGGCATATCGATCTCTCGGCCCTCTATGACGCCTTGCCGGATAGCCGCTTTTTGTATCTAACGACAAAAGCCTCGCGATCGTACAGCGACTTTTCCTTTGCACCAAATGACTGCCTCGTGTTCGGCCCTGAAACACGAGGATTGCCGAACGCCCTACTCACCGCAAACCCTGATGCGTGCCTGACGATCCCAATGCACAACCCGGCTGTCCGCAGCCTGAACCTGGCTACCAGCGTCGGGATCGTATTGTATGAGGCCCTTCGGCAAACCGGACCTCACGCCGCGAGTAAACTCAAGTAAAATAACGGACAACCGCGATTTTAGGCATCCTCGGCCGCGAAATTCCCGTCACAACTATGTCAGATCGCACGGCGACGCGAACGACGCCGCGGCATGGCCGAATTTCTTACGGGAGAAGGTTGAGTATGAGATCATACAGCAAATATTTCGCACTACTGCTGGCGGTTATTACGCTTTCCATTATCAGTGTCAACGCGCAGGATGCCTCCGATAAAAGATCAGGGAGGACGATCGAGCAAAGCGTCAGGCGGCAGATACTTAAAATGCCTAGATACGAGGTTTTCGACTACATCGGCTACGACGTTAACGGTTCTACCGTTACGCTCTACGGCAAGGTTTACAACGCAGTCAATAAAAGCACGGCCGAGAATAGCGTTGAGGACATTCCGGGAGTAAGCCGGGTCATTAACAAGATCGAGGTCCTGCCGCCGAGCCCGTTCGACGATACGATCCGTCGTGACCTTTACGGCAGTATTTCCAGGACCGCCGGGCTGTCGCGTTATCTCTGGCCGGTCAACCCGTCCGTGCGGCTGATCGTCGACCGCGGCCGCGTCACACTTGAAGGCTACGTTTCGAACAAGGGCGACAAGAACCTTATGAACATTGCCGCAAACGGCGTGTCCAATGTGTTCAGCGTAACCAACAACCTCAAGGTCGATAGCGGCAAGGCGGGATGAGGAAGACTTGACGGTCCGTTGGGCTGATCTTCGGGGAGGTGAACCAGGTTCGGCATTACCGGACAGGTGTAGTTAGTGTCCTCACATGGTTGAAAAAAATAAGTTGGCCGTTTTATCAAGTTCATACGACCAAGGAGGATTTATGCAAAAGCTATTGGTTTTATCGATATTTTTACTGGGGACCCTGTTTTTCGTCCCAAACAATGTACAGGCCCAGGACCGCAGCCCTGAGTTCAAACGATCACATCTCGAACGTTCAGTGCGGAAGGAAATAATGTCCCTGCCGTATTACAGCGTTTTTGACGCGATAGGTTACAAGGTGAACGGCGGAACGGTCACGCTGACCGGCTACGTCGTCCGCCCGATCACAAAAAGCGACGCCGGGGCGGCCGTTAATGACATCGACGGCGTCTCACAGGTTGTGAATGATATCGAGGTGCTGCCGCCCTCGCCATCGGACGACCGCCTTCGCAGAAGCATTCTCCACACGCTAATGGGCCGCGGCGGATCGCTCTACAGATATTTTCTCGGCACCAATCCGCCGATCCGGATAATCGTTCACAACGGGCGCGTTTCGCTCGAGGGTTATGCCGACTCAAAGGCGGATTCGAACCTTGCGTATATGCTTACGAGAGGAGTCCCCGGCAGTTTCAGCGTGACCAACAATCTCAAGATCGTCGGCGACGCCGGATAATGGCCAACCGCAAATAAAAAGATCTGGCCGGCACGTTCGTGTGCCGGCCTTTTTTTTTCGTCTGTTTCGTCTCTTTTTTCGTCTGTTTCGTGGAACCGGGCCCGGCTTCGCCACCACGAAAAGCACGAAGCAGGAATCGAAAATCACGAACGGGATGCTGCTTCTTTGCGGCCTTGTGACTTTGCGAGTTAGTGTTTTGCGGAAGCCTGCGCCTGAGCAAGGGCTTAATATCCAACGCCCGTATTACGCCCTTGCTCACGCGCGGGCTTCTGCATTGGATCGTTGCTTTCAGACGACAATCCAATGTTATGCACGACCACTAACCGGGCGAAATTGCGTTTATTCATCGAATACGCCATTATATTCGTTTGCCCTTTATTAGGGATTTACGTTAATGATCAGTCCAGAAAAGATTCGCAACATCGCCATCATCGCTCACGTTGACCACGGCAAGACAACATTGGTCGATGCAATGCTTCAGCAATCGGGCACCTATCGCGACAATCAAGAGGTCGTCGAACGCGTGATGGACTCGATGGACCTCGAACGCGAACGAGGCATCACCATCATGGCCAAGAACACGTCCGTGCGTTACGGCGATCATAAGATCAATATCGTCGATACGCCGGGCCACGCCGATTTCGGCGGCGAGGTCGAACGTGTCTTGAAGATGGTTGACGGCA
>JADLDC010000109.1 GCA_020846885.1 Acidobacteriota bacterium
GCTCATCCGCACGTGCCTTGGTCTCGGTCTGCGCCAGTTTGCAAAACTGTGTCCCAGTGCAGGCGATAGTGCCGGTTCGAAAGATCGAAGGATGAACGTGCAGATCTATCGCCGCAAGACGCGACGCCGCGGCCTCGGCATTTTCGTTTGGCAGATCGAGCAGGATCAGGTTCTGCGTTGGTGTCAGCCGAACGCGGCCGCCGCCGAATCCGTCGGCGATGTTCGCCGTTTCTATCATCTGATCGCCGGACAAAAGCCCGCCCGTTGTAGCCGCTCCGACATAGGAAAGGCCGGCCTGTTTCTGTGCAAAGATACCGATATGCGCGCGATTGGCTGAAACGGGGACCTTTGGCGCATCGCCGGGCGTAAGTTTGTAGCCGAGGCGGTTTTCAAGTTCGTTTCTGAACTTCTCTGCGCCCCAATCCGCCATCAAAAATTTCAATCGTGCAAGCGCCCGCGATTGACGGTTCCCATTGTCACGAAATATTCCGCAGATGTGATGACAGACACTGGCGATCTCATCCTCGGTGACATGCACGCCCAGCCGTTCGCCGAAACGTTCTTTTGCTCCGAGGCCGCCGCCAACCCACAGGTCGAAAACCACGCCATTCTCACCGTTAAGAGCGACCAGGCCGATGTCGTTTATCTCGTGCCCGGTACAGTAAACCGGGCAGCCTGAGATCGTTATCTTGAACTTGCGCGGCAGATTGGAGAATTCGCGGTTATCGAGAAAATACCGATGGACGCGTTCGATGACCGGCTCGGTATTGATAAATTCGTTCCGGTCAATGCCGGTCAGCGGACAGCCTGTAATGTTTCGGGTAATGTCGCCGCACGCACCCGAGGTCGTAAGGCCGACCGATTCAAGCCGCGCAAAGATCGCCGGTACGTCGTCGATGCGAATGTAGTGAAACTGAATTCCCTGTCGTGTTGTAATGTCGCCCGTCCCTCGTGCGTACTGCACCGAAAGCTCGCCGATCGTCCGGAGTTGAAGTGAAGAGAGAATGCCGCTCGGCACCTTCACCCGCAGCATAAAATATCCGTCCTCGGCCGGACGCTGTGTATAAAGCCCGTACCAACGCAGGCGGACATTCAGGTCGTCTTCCTCGATCGATCCAAAGCCTTGCCGGGCGTAAGCGATGATATTGTCGAGACAATCCAGGCCGTCGCGCTCGCGCTTGGCCTTTTCCACAGGATTTTCTTTTTTGATAACAGCCATTTTTGTCCAGCTTTCCTATCTATGCCTCTCGCTCAACTCCAACTCTGGGAGCACCGCGCCGATCTCGTGTGTGCGCGGAACCTCCACCTCGTCAGGCGGCCCTTCCACAAGCCCGAAGCGAACAAATACCCACGCACGTTCGTGCAGGTAGTAGGAAAGTACCTTTATCAGCGAATCAAAACCCGCCACCGCAAACGCAAGTTCGCCCTTGCCGGTCACACCAAATACAATGCCCGCTGTGATGAGGGTCGAAAGCACGCGGTAGCTGATCGCCTTGCTAAAACTGCGGTAACTGGTTTCTATCGCCATTTGACTCCCTGAAAACTTGCAAAAAGAAAAAGCCGGTTGTGAACTCGTTTTCTGGAGTTCACAACCGGCTTTTGGTTTAGATCTTTTACGTCGCTACATCTTCAGATCAAGCACACGCAATGTTCCGCCCCGCCGCTGTCCTCCAGAAAGGAACATGCAGTCCATACAAGCGCAACAACACATGCTGTTAAGAAAATGCATCGAGTGTTTCAAAAAAACCGGTCATCCGGTTCGACTTGGGATTATAGACACAACTCCCGGCGGCCTGTCAAGTGCATTTTCGTATGAGAAAAACCAAACAGCGTTTTTAACATTTGCACGTTTCCCTAAGGGTATCTTGAGTCGTAGGTTTCGCATGTCTTTGTTTTGTATGTTTCGTGTTCCAGGGGCCGGCTTCGCCACCACGAAATGCACGAATCAGGAACAAAACCCACAAAGCAGCCTCCGTTCGATCTTGTGCCACTTTGAACAAACCGCGATGATCAAATTCAATTCTGAGTGGCTTTTGTGCGCAAAGAGAACAACCTCAATTCCTTGCCCCAATTCGAAACGTCAGGCCCAGGCTTACCGTGAATGGATAACCCGGTGTTGCATGAATGCGCGAGACGGCCGGACCGCCCGGACGAAGCCGCGACTCAAAATAATTCTGCGTTTCGAAATAGCGTTTGTTCAAAAGATTGTCGATCGAGACGTTAACATCGACCCATCGCTTGAGGCGCTTTGAAATGGCAAGATCGACGACGTCATGGCCGGCGGCACGTATCGAATCATCAAGCGGGTCCAGCCGATAGCTATTGATATGCCGCCAGTTGATCGATGAGTTAAAGCCTTTAACTTCAGTAAACACAAGGCTTGCGTTCGCGACGAGGTGCGGGGCACTATCCACAAATTCGCGCGGCGTCGTGCCGATGTAGAACGCTTCGAGCACACGTGTAACACCGCTGTTAAAACTTAGCCATCTTGTAAACCTTGCCGACGTTTTGACCTCAAAACCGTACGAACGTGACGGCCCGGCAAACTCGATCGTATTATCATCCGCGATAAAAACCTGCTCGTTCGACCGGTCGATCAAGAACAGACTGGACGCGACAGAGAAGCGCTTTGAGTTATAGGACGTCCCGGCCTGATAAAAATCGGTCGTCGAAACTTTAGGGGCGTCAGGATTCTTGACAACTCCGCGCGCGTCCTGGCTTGCGATCCCGCGGCCATAATTAAAATAAAACGTCGTCGGCAGTTTTTCGAATGGCGACCATGCGGCGCTGAACTTCGGCTGCAGCCGCACGGCCGATTCCTTTCCAGATAGTGTCGGATCGACGCGCTCGTTCACATCGAAAGTAAAATAATCCACACGCAAACCGGCCTCGATGTGCAGATGTCCGTCGAACAGGTCCAGGCCGTTTTGAATGTATGTCGCGTAGTTATCGACATTCGCCTGCGCCTTTTGAATATTCAGGAACGGATCACGAGCGATAGCTTTATCAAGCCCAACGTTGATCTGATTAAAATGCAGATTACCGCCGATAGTTAAAAGCGATTGGCCGCCAAAGAGCATATACGGCTGCTGGTATTGCACGTTCGCACCTTCCTGAAGCCGTGAATCGTGCTGAAGGATTTCGTCGCCATTCGTTTCGTCATTTAGGAAGAACGTAAAATTCGAAAATAGATCGAACAGCGAGCGTGCAAGAAACGCATCGGCCTTAAAACTCGCACCCGATTTAAGATCTTTGCGAAAATAGACGGCCGCCGTACTTGAATAAATATTTCCGCCGGTGAATTTGTCGAACGCGCCAAATCTATCAAGCCTGCCCGCTGCCACCTCGTCAAGCGGGATCTGACCCGAAGAATCATATGTATTTCGTGCCAGATTGAACTTGAACCCGATCGTTTGCATCCCGCTCATATCGCGGGTGAAATTACCGGTCAAATTATCGCGTTTGTAATTCAGCGGAAGTATGAACGGGCCGTCCGTGCGCGAACCTTCGTAGGCCACAAAAGATCGAACATTCCTGATCTCAGGGCTGTATGCCAGAAACGTCCTGAACGAATTGTGAGAGCCGGTTTGCACACGGGCCGTGAACAATTGCGGCAAGCCCTCCTTTTGCCGGATATGTACAACGCCCAAGCCGGAGAAGTCGCCATACTGTGCCGAGAATGGCCCGTTTATTATCGAAACATCTTCGACGAGTTCCGGTGAAAGCGATTTCAAAGAACCTAGATAGCCTTGCCCGTGTCCCTGCGTTGCCTGATTTTGCTGAACATTATCGACCAGCACCTTAAGCCCGCCGTTCACACCGCCGTGGTCCATATTGAACCCAAATCGCCGTATCTCAAGCGATTTGCCGCCGCCTTCGTGCTGCCCGGCATTGATCCCCGCGTTCAAGGTTTGAACAAGTTGGTCGTCACGCGAGAAAAGAAAATTCTTATAAATAGTGTCGTTGCGGTTCTCCAAATCCGGGGCAAGCACGTCGTCTTCGATAACAACGCTTTCGGCGATCTGCGGGATAACGTAGGTGATCTTTAATCGCAGATCGTCGATCCGTTCCAAAGCTGAAAATGTCTGCTGGAAAGCCGCAATATTCTTCCCCGATATCTTCACCGTGACCGGCCCATCGGGCACCTTAACGGCGAACGAGCCGTCCCCGTCGGCAACAAAGTTCAGCTTTCCGTTGGCGGTATCAACCTCGATCGCAACATTCGCAACACGCTCGAATTGCGGTGTTATTACAACGCCAGCCAGCGTTCGCGTGCCGTCCGTTTGTGCCGGCAAATTGCTGAAAGAAAATAGAGTTAGCAATAGTAATAAAAGTACAGACTTCATCATCAACTCCAAGATCAGATCAAATAAATGTTCTTTCGATCAACCAATATCCGCCAAGCAATACGAGCAAGGTCGAACATACCGGTACGTACACCGGTGTAAATGACGGCCGCTGCTTCAGTTTCCAGATCAAGGGCAAAACGAGCGCGGCTATACCTACCTGTCCCAACTCGACCCCAAGATTGAATGACAACAGAGGGACAACAGTTTGCCCAATATCAGAACCGAAACCGAGGTCGCGCAAAACGGCCGCAAATCCAAGCCCGTGAATAAGCCCGAAGGCGAATGTTAACAGCCAACGCCATTTTATTTCGCGGCGAAAGATGTTTTCCAGTCCGACATAAATGATCGACGCCGCGATCAGCGGTTCAACTATTCCCGAAGGAAGTTGAATCAAGTTAAACGTCGCCAACGCCAGGCTGATCAAGTGTGCAAACGTGAACGATGTGATTATTTTCGCCGCTTCGCGAAAGCTCCCGCCAAACAGTAACAAGGCAAGCAAAAAAGCTAAATGGTCAAAGCCCGTCAGAATATGCTCTACGCCAAGCAGGATAAATTGCAAAAACGTTTGCGGCCTTTCAGGTTCAACTGAACTCAGATCGACCGCAACAGCGTCAATCTTTGCATCAAGAAGTTTCTCCTCGATCCTTCGGCCGTCCGCCGAAATAACTGAAAAATATTGCTTGTGCCCTTGTGCCAAACGCCCGATCATTAGGTCACGAAACGTAAACTGCTCATGCCCTGCTCGCGCAAACGAAAGATCAAAATGGATCGCTCCGCTGTCATCAATGGCCGCCGACACCGCTTCAGATCCCGCAGGCTCATTCTCGAAACGAATTTCGATCCCATCTGCCGCAAGCGTTTCGAGCTGAACTCTCGACGTGTCGAATTCGCTTTGAGAAACGTCGCCGTTTCCCTCAAGGTCAAGTTTGACCAAGCTCTCTATATCTGCCCGTGCGTATGAGACCCTGACCTTCAAAAGGTTGCCGTCAAGTTTCACCTCGGCCGCACTCAAGCCCGGGTCGTGCGCCTGGACAATGGCAAAGGCGAAAAGGATAAACAGACATTCCGCGAAAATGTATAGTACCGTGCGCATGGATCTATCAAAAATAAAATGGCTCTTGAATCTCAGGTCTATAAATTTAGCTCAATTGAAGTGATCAACAGCCGGCCGAAGGGTTTGACGTTCTCCGGCCGGCTGTCGAAACTCAGGCCGATCAAGGGTGCGAATGGTTACGCCCATTTTGCGGCGTTGCTTCATACGGAAACACCTTGTTGAATCCGAGGTCATTACTATCTACACCATCGCCGGCAACGCGGATAAACAGATTGCCCGGATCGCGCAGATCGCTGATCAGCGCCGTAACGCCGATATCAACGACATCATCGCCAAAACGTCGGCCATTCGGCCATCCGCCGGGGATGAATCCGCCATTTCTGAACGGATCCTGGATGCGGCTCCTAAGCACATCGCCGCCAAAAATACTTAGCCGTGAAAAGCCGGGATCATCAGGATTGACCGGATCATTCGGCCCATTTCCGGCAAAACGAACACCCGGCGTCGAAAGATCGACTTTGATCAGATCGGGTATGAATATCCCAGCGATGTCGGTACGATTTGTTTCCGGCGCCGCAGGCGACAAGCCCAGAATTGCATTGGCAAGCCTGGTCAATTCCGGCTGCAGAGCATAGCGGCTGAATATCTCACGATCTGAGGTTGGGCTCGTCCGGCTGTATCGGTCCTTGTCGGCGATCGCCACCAAACCTTCATTAAAAAGCGGATTTCCCTGCCGCGCGACCTGCACGAACGGGCCGAACTCGATCGGAGTGCCATACTCGCTAAGTATCTTGACTCCCTGCCGGCTCGTTGTCGCGTAAACCCCGACCACCTGTCCGTCGCCGCCAAGTTCCTGAATAGGAA
>JADLDC010000110.1 GCA_020846885.1 Acidobacteriota bacterium
AAGGCCGCGGTCGTAGATGTTCCGGTCGGATCGGGCCACGTTGTGATGTTCGCGAACAATCCAATGTGGCGGCATCAAACACACGGAAGCTTCTCGCTTCTTTTCAATGCGATCCTGAACTACGATAACCTCGGTGTCGGCCGAAGTGAACCAGCCAGAGGCGGCAGGCCGCAGGCCGATGATGAGGAGCAATAGTTCAGTTTTATCGACATAGGAGAGGCGTACAGGCGACTCTCCTTTTTTCCTACGCGGAATCCGCGAAGGCATTAGGGACCGCAGTTCTTCGCTCTCGCGCGGATAGATACCAGGAGTGACCACAATGAAAGAGAAGTTGTTTATTGTTTTGGCAGCAGTCATTATTTTTACCGGGCCGCTTATTGCGCAGGACGCTATGAAACCACCTACCGCCAAGAAGGAACCAAAGGTACTCAAGATCCACGGCTACGAGATCGTGGACAATTACGCCTGGCTTCGTGACCGAAGCGACAAGAAGGATCCCGAGATAATGAAGTACCTCGACGCCGAGAATGCGTATACCGAGGCCAATATGGGCAGCCATAAAGGCTTTATCGATACGCTGTACAAGGAAATGCTCGGCCGGATCAAGCAGGACGATACCAGCGTTCCATACAAGCGTGGGAATTTTTGGTATTTCACAAAGACGGAGCAGGGTAAACAGTATCCGGTCTATCTTCGAAGCAAAACGCGTGACGGTAAAAATGCCGAGGTGCTTCTTGACCAGAACGAGATGGCGAAAGGATATAAATTCTACGCGATCGCGGCCTTTGAACCGAGCGACGACGGAAACCTGCTTGCTTTCTCTACGGACACGACCGGCTATCGTCAGTACACGCTGCGGGTAAAGGACCTGAAGACCGGCAAAATGCTGCCGGAAAAGATCGAACGCGTGACCTCGAGCGAGTGGTCGCCGGACGGAAAGTTTTTGTTCTACGGCCAGGAAGATCCGATCTCAAAACGCAGCGATAAGATCTTTCGTCATACCGTCGGCAGCAGTGAGCCGGACGTATTGGTATATGAAGAAAAGGATGTGCTGTTTGAAAGTTCGATCAGCCGCTCGCGTGACCAGAAGATGTTCTTTATCAATTCTGATGCCGCGACGATGAACGAGTTTCGTTATCTTTCCGCCGATGATCCGTCGGGTGATTGGAAATTGATCGCCCCGCGACGCGATGCCCACGAATATTGGGCGACGTTCGACAACGGCGAGTTTTACATCCTCACAAACAAGGACGCCGAAAATTTCAAGGTCGTGCGGGCTCCGCTTAGCGATCCGACAGAGAAGAACTGGGCCGATTTTATACCGCACAACCCGGCGATAAAGGTCGAGAATATCAGTTTTTTCAAAGACTATGCTGTTGTTTCCGAACTCGAGAACGGCCTTGAATATATCAAGGTCATGGATCGGAAGACGAAACGGGCGCCTGTCCGTATAGAAACGCCCGAAAGCGTCTATACAATGGGCCTTGCAAACAATCCCGAATATGATACGCCGTTCATTCGCTACAGCTATTCATCGATGATCACACCGAATTCGACCTATGAGTTTGATCTCAAAACGCGAAAGAGCGAGTTGATAAAACAGCAAGAGATCCCGAGCGGTTACGATAAAGCTCAGTATGAGACCACGCGCGTGTGGTCGACGTCGCGCGATGGCGTGAAAGTGCCTATTTCGATCGTAATGAAAAAAGGCACGAAGCTGGACGGCAGATCGCCGATGCTGCTTTATGCCTACGGGTCCTACGGTTCGTCGATGACGCCAGACTTTTCGAGCAGCCGCCTTTCGCTTGTTGACCGCGGGATGATCTATGCGATCACCCATATTAGAGGTGGTTCGGAGCTTGGCGAAAAATGGCGTCAAGACGGGCGAATGTTCAAAAAGAAGAACACTTTTAATGATTTTGTCGATTCGGCGAAATGGCTGATCGCGAACAAATACACGGCCGCTGACCGCCTTGTCATCGAAGGCGGGTCGGCCGGCGGCCTGCTGATGGGAGCGGTGGTAAACCAATCGCCCGAAACGTTCAAGGCCGCGATCGTGCAGGTGCCATTTGTTGATGTCATGAACACGATGATCGACGACACGCTTCCGCTCACCACAGGCGAATGGATCGAATGGGGCAATCCGCGTGACGATAAAAAGGCGTGGGATTATATGTACAGCTATTCCCCCTACGACAATATCAAGGCGCAGGATTATCCGAATATGCTTGTCGAGATCTCACTCAACGACAGCCAGGTACCCTATTGGGAAGGTGCCAAGTTCGTCGCTAAATTGCGCGAGATGAAGACCGATGACAACACGCTCCTGCTCAAGACAAATATGGGGGCAGGCCACGGCGGCTCGTCGGGACGTTATGACCGGCTAAAAGAGGTCGCGTTCGAATTTGCGTATGCTTTGAGCCAGGTCGGCATAACCAAATAGCCAGTTTTTACAAACTGTTGAAACGGCGGCGGTTCTGAGAGTTGTTCCTTTCAGTTCCGCCGCTTTTTATCTGATCTGCCTGCCAAATTGACCGGTCAACTTGACGGACTCACATTCCCGGACAAACCTTCGGGGCAAGCCGCCTGTTAATAACCTTAATAAATACAGATAGTTACGGCTGGCGTATGTAATTGGCACGGACGTTGCAGAGTGCGAGGCGGGACAATTGCCGCCCACCGCGGCCTGAATAGCATCGGGGAGGAGCACTCACCATGAAGAGTTTGTTGACCACACTTCTTTTATTTTCGTTTCTACTGACCTCGACCATCTTTGGCCAGGGCAGCAGCGTTGATCTACGGACGGGCCATGAAGGCGAACAGACGAATTGGAAGGCGTTTGTCGCTGAGGTTACCTCCAATAGAGGCGAGGACGCGGACGGAATGTTCGTTCGCGAAGCCGGTCAGATCGCTTCGGTCCTGAGGAAGGCGGGACGAAGAAATCCGGTATTTATAGATGAAGCGGGCCAGAACCGTGAATTTGTTCTTCGGTCCGCGGCGGCGAAACTTGCGGCCACCGCTCCGGGGAAGAAGATCTATAAAGTAAACTGGCCGGCTATCCTCGCCCTCGACAGCGGCGGCAAAGCAACTGAAGCGGCGATCAAGAATGTCATCGCGTGGGCACGCGACTCAAAAGATTCTGTTGTGCTTTTTGTTGACGACGTGAGCGGACTTTCACTTGAAATGCCTTATTTCGGGACCGCTGCGGCCGAACAGCTCTATGCCGCGGTTTCGGCGGGCAAGGTCCAGATCATTACAGCCGCGTCGTCAAAAGATTTTGATCAAATGATCGCGCAGGACACTAAGCTCAAAACGCGTTTTGATAAGATCGAGGCACCACGCGATACAGATCCGTTCGTCGGAGATAAACTCTCGCCGGATCTTCGTGAAATGCTTGGCAACTCAGATCCGAACAGCACAGTGAAGGTGATCCTTCAGGCGGACGACATCCGGGATGCCGCCCTGACGTCGGCGCTTTCCCAAAATGGCGTGAAGATCGAAAGCGAAGCACGCAACCTCGGGATGCTGACCGTTGAGATGCCGCTAAAGGCAGCCGAGGCCATCGCGAATTCACGCGGAACACGCCACTTGTCGCTCGACCGTGAGACGAAAGTGCTTGGGCATATTGAATCTACGACCGGAGCTTCGCTTATTCGCATGATCCCGAACAGCTTGTTTCAGCTTGATGGGACGGGTGTAGGAATCGCGATCGTTGACTCTAGTATTCGCGAAGACCATCGTTCATTTGTTGATGGGCTCAGCCAGAAACGTGTTGTGGCCCGTAAAGGATTTGTCATCGGCGGCAAGCTCACAGAGGATGATTTTGGTCACGGAACGCATGTCGCATCTCTCGCCGCCGGCGGCGACGGAGCATTTCTTAGTTATTCAGATGGGACATATCTCAGAAATTATCAGGGAACCGCACCCAACGCGAAACTGATCAACGTGCAGGTACTTGACGACAATGGCGTCGGGACCACGTCTGCTCTTATCGATGCTATCGATTGGATGTACGCCAACAGGACTACTTACAACATTCGTGTTGTAAATATGAGCCTTGGAGCACCGGCGGTTGAGAGTTGGCGTAACGACCCGCTTTGCCGTGCGGTACGTAAGCTGACGGCGGCAGGCATGGTTGTGGTCGCTGCCGCGGGCAACAACGGCAAAACGGCCAGTGGCCAAAAGATCTATGGGGCGATCCATTCCCCCGGCAACGACCCGTCGGTGATCACTGTTGGTGCGGCAAATACATTCGGAACTGACCGCCGTGATGACGATGGCGTAACAACATACAGCTCCCGCGGGCCGACGCGCTCATACTACACAGACGCTCAAGGGGTAAAGCGCTACGATCATTTGATCAAGCCGGACCTGGTCGCGCCGGGCAACCTTATCGTCGGTGCTCAATCGAAAGGAAATGAGATCGTTAAAGAAAATCACGACCTGAGCGTTCAAAGCAACGCGGATGATTCGCGTAAGATGATGTACATGAGCGGAACCTCAATGGCGACGCCTATCGTTTCCGGTACGGTCGCGCTTCTACTGCAGGCAAATCCGAAGCTAACGCCGAACATGGTGAAGATGGTCCTGCAGTACTCCGCACAGCGGCTCGCCGGTTTCAATACGCTTGAACAAGGAGCCGGGCTGCTCAATGCTGAAGGTGCAGTGAGATTGGCACGTGCCATCAGGCAAGACATGCCGAATCCGACACCGCAAGGCACCACGATGATGGACGCCAATGCGATGCCGGAGCACGCTTCTACGATCGCTGGAACGCGATTCCAGTGGTCCGGCGGCATTCTGCCGAACTATGCAGCCGTGACCGGTACGGCGTTGATCACTAAATATCAGCACGTTTACGACAACGGCTTGCTTATCAGCGACGGCTTGCTTATCAGTGACGGCCTGCTGATCTCGGACGGCCTGTTGATCAGCGACGGGCTTTTGATAAGCGACGGACTATTGATCAGCGACGGAGCCATCCTTAACGGGAACGCACAGCCGAACGGTACGCAGACACTTGGACGGGGAACCCCGTTTGGAAGTTCAGGCCTGCTCATTTCAGACGGCTTTATGACCGGCGATGGTTCTCCACTTGGTGACGGCCTGTTGATCAGTGATGGCCTCCTCATCAGCGACGGCCTGTTGATCAGCGACGGAACCCGAGCACACGCCATCGGTTCGATCGGTGATCAGACCGCTCGAATGAAGTAGGCGGCCTGGGACTGTTCCTGTTTCCATAGAACTGAAGGCGGCGGCTTTGCGGCGGCCGCCTTCGCACAAATGAAAAAAAGGGTAGAAGTTCCTGTCTCCTTTCAAGTATAATCAAATGAGGCGCACAACGCCTTACCGCTATTTGCTTCTACGGCCTTCATAATTGCCCTAAAAACCATTTCTCCTAATGGGCCCGAATCAAAACAACAGCCTCGTAATGAACTTGTATATCGCCCTGCTGGCAACGGTGGCGATGCTGTGTCTTGGCTGGGCGGTCTACGCCTTTCCGGCCCAGAATACAAGTGTTGGAATGCTGCTGTTGTCCTGTGTGACGGTGTTCTTTGGCTCATCCCTCCGCGTACAGCTTCCGCGAACGAACATGCATCTGACGGCCTCGGACGCACTCGTTCTCTTTGCCCTGCTGACCTACGGCGGGCCGGTGGCTGTTCTCGTAGGAGCGTGCGAGGCCGCATTCTCGTCATTTGTCCTCCGCCGAAGCGGAGCAGCGATGCGGTTCCAAACCATAATTGCCAATACATCCGTTGCCGCGATTTCGGTCTTTGTTTCAGCCGTGGCAATTCAGGCGTTGTTTGCATATCAGGACCACGGTGCTCCAACAGCGATCTCGCAGCTTGTCGTCATGATGTTGGTGATGGGCCTTTCGCAGTTTATAGCTCACTCGGTGCTTGTTTCGGCGTATATTTCGATCCGGACGGGCCAGAAACTGCTTCAGGCCTGGAATGATCACTGCTTTGGGGCAATGGTCATTTATCTTACCAGTGCATTGCTCAGCGGACTGCTGTCCCGAGCGTTTGACCAGGCGGATGTGATCCTATTTGCATCGGTCGCCATGTTTTTTGCTGTAGTTTACATAACCTATAAGCGATATACAGATGCAGTTCATCTTTCATCTGAAAAGGCCGAAAAGGCCGAACGCGATCGGGCGGAGCAGGCTGAACAGCATATTTCGGAACTCGAGCACTATATTCAACAACTCGAAGTAAGCTCGAACGCTTTGAGGGAGAGTCATGAAAAGCTTCATCACACCGTATATCATGACTCGTTGACGGGGCTCCCTAATCGGAACTTCATCGTTGATTCGCTTAATGAGCTTCTACAGAAGCGGAGTCTTACCAAGCACGATTTTGCGGTAATATTTCTCGATCTTAACAGGTTCAAAACAATAAACGACAGTCTCGGCTACAGCATCGGCGACGAGTTGATCCGAACCGTCGCCAACCGGCTTAAGTCGTCCGGGACCGATTGTAAGGTGGGCCGATTCGGCGGCGACGAATTCGCGGTGATAATGCCCAGGATCGCCGCGGTCGGCGATGCCATTGCGTTGGCAAATTGGATAAATGCACAGGTTGCCCAGCCGTATGAACTGCTCGGACGCCAGGTTTTTGCGAGCGCGTGCCTGGGTATCGCGATAAGCGACGACCGGTACCGCGATGCCGAGGAGATCCTACGCGACGCGGATATCGCGATGTATAACGCCAAAGAGCTAAGCAAGTCTTATGTTGTTTTTGACCAGATCATGCATGCCCGGGCAGTATCGCTGCTTGAGCTCGAGACCGATCTAAGGCTGGCAGTCGAGCGCAACGAATTTGAACTGTTTTATCAGCCGATAATAAATCTCGGTGATGCTACCCTTGTCGGCTTTGAGGCGCTTCTCCGGTGGAACCACCCAAGCCGCGGACTGGTAACGCCCGGCGAATTTATTGAGACGGCGGAATCCACAGGCCTGATCATTCCCATGACGCTCCAGATCTTGCGGACCGCGTGCGAACAGTTGACCCGATGGAAGAGGGCGCGCATTGCCCCGCGGTCGCTGATGATGAGCGTAAACCTTTCGGCTAGCCATCTGAGCCAGCCGAATCTTGTCGAAAATCTGCGTGATCTTGTGGATGAGACAGGGATCGATCCGGGATGTCTCAAACTAGAGATCACTGAAAGCGCGGTGATGGGCAATGCCGAAGCTGTTATCGAGGTCCTGAAAAAGATCCAGCGGCTTGGTATTCAGCTCAGTATCGACGATTTTGGAACGGGTTACTCAAACCTGAGCTACTTGCACCGATTCCCGATCGACACCCTAAAGGTCGATCGATCTTTCGTCAGCACAATGGAAGGCGGATCGGAGAACGGTGAGATAGTACGGACCATTTTGGCCCTGGCGAAGGCCTTGCGTTTGAGTGTGATCGCGGAGGGAATCGAAAGCATCCATCAATTTCATCAGCTTAGGGTTCTCGGATGCGAGTATGGACAGGGCTTTCTTTTCTCACGGCCGATCCCAACGGAAGACGCGACCCGCCTGCTTGAAGATCCCGGCCGATGGTCAAATATCCTACCGAGCGAACAAATACAGATCCTGCCCGGCGATATTGAATACGACGAACTCCCGATCCAATAACCAATTATGATCTGGCCTCACACCACTCACCGTCAAAGCAGACTTGCCCACGCCCGCCGAAGATTTAAGAGATCACGGCGTCAATCCGCATAGATCTTCGGTTTCGCATCGACCGGGAACCGGCTGCTATAGACGGCCGCCAGATCAAGCAGCACCGATTCAGACCAGAAGTTTCCGACCAGTTGAAAGCCGATCGGCAGGCCGCCGTCAGAAAGCCCGCAAGGGACGCTTATCGCCGGTACACCGGCAAGATTGGCCGAGACGGTATATACGTCATTCAGGTACATTGCAAGCGGATCGTCAGATTTTTCACCAAGCTTGAATGCGACCGACGGCGATGTTGGCGTGAGTATGGCGTCGCATGCGGCAAAGGCATTTTGATAATCCCGCTTGACCATTGCCCGGGCTTTCTGTGCTTTTGCATAGTAAGCGTCATAATAACCGCTTGAGAGAACATAAGTGCCCAGCATTATCCGCCGCTTGACCTCGGCACCAAAGCCTTCTTCGCGCGTTTTGAAATACATCTGTCGAAGGCCGCTCG
>JADLDC010000111.1 GCA_020846885.1 Acidobacteriota bacterium
CGGGGATTCTGCTCGTACTTTTCCCAAAGCGACGGGTCCAGTTCGCGAAACAGTTCTGAACCTTCCGGGTGCCACGACCAGTAAAAGTTCATTGACAGATCATTTAGCGCGGCAAGCGGTTCGATAAGGCGTTGGCTTGCGGGTGGGGCGGCATACGGTGCCGGTACCGTTGAGCCGCTTTCGATCGATTCAAACTCACTCAGTTCTTTTTGGTCAAACTCCTTCATAAACGACAAAATACTTTGCTTCATTCGCGGCAAAGTATCAAGGAACTATAGAACGAATTATGGACCGCTATCAAATTCAATCGCATTGCAGGCAAGTTTTTACAGGCCGGAATGACGAGTGAAAGCTAGTGCATCCGACGGACGAAAGAAGATAAAATTGACGATGATGTTAGTTTCGTCGGTGAGAAGAGCAGCCCTGACAGCCTCTGCCGCAACGGGTGCGGCCTCGTGCTTTGGATAGCCAAATACACCGGTTGAGATCGACGGGAACGAGATAGTTGCAAGGCCGTGCTCCGCAGCAAGCCTGATCGAGTTCGTGTAGCACGCGGCAAGAAGTTCCGCGTCGCCGCCGTTGTTCCGGCCATAGATCGGGCCGACCGTGTGGATCACATACTGAGCCGGCAGATCGCCCCCGGTTGTCATGACCGCTCGCCCGGTCGGAAGGCCGTCGGGATATTCGGCCTGCCGTATCTTCCGGCATGCTTCCAGAATTGCGGGTCCGCCGCGTCGATGTATCGCGCCGTCAACACCGCCGCCGCCCAGGAGCGTCGAGTTCGCTGCATTTACGATGGCATCGACCTTTTCGTCCGTGATATCGCCGGCTTTTACGATCAGCCGTCCGTCGAGAAACGATTCGATCATCTGGAAAGCTTACAGTATTTCGCGCTTGTCCCTAAGCCGCCCAACCGGCATGAAGCGGTAATGGAGAGCAACAAAACCCCCGAAGATCATGCCGCCGAGAGCGAGCATGCCGCTGACATACGCATAGTTAGAAAAATTTCCAAGTCGAATGAGCCACCATAAAAAGCCGATCACTCCGCCGCCCGCCGCGAAAAGTAAGGGCAGCCAAACAAATTGTAAAAGCCGACCCTTGGCACGGCCTTCGCGGTCGCTGAAGATCAACGGCTTGAACCTGTCGTATTCCCAAGCCGTCAGCCATAGCGCGGCCAATGCCATAAGGATCGTCACGAGCCATGTTCCGGCGAATCCGACCGAACATGTTAGAACAGCGATGTTCGCGATTATCGGTAGAAAAAGAAACGCTCCGATATGCGACGTGCGCGGTATCAACAGAAGTAACGCCGCTGTCAACTGCGACCAGCCAATGAATTCGTAGTAGAAGCCGGTATTGTAGAGCGCATGAAAATAGGCCCCGACCGGGTTGGTGTCGGGGAGGATCGTAAATGGCCGATGCATTATCTTAGGGATGCTCGGCGGAATAAACCCGATCGCAAGAAGGCATCGAACAAAAATTGTGAAAAGTCGAAAATACCAACGCGATGTCACCGATGAATGAAGTTGGTCAAGGCCGTGTTCGAGATCAAACATACTGACCTAAACGCGAAAACGGCGGTAAAAAGTTTCAGGTTATTTGTTCAGCGGATGTGAATTCCGTAAGATTCCAGTAGATCAGGCTATCGGCCTGTCGTGCGAAATAACGATGAAACTAAATATTATTCCTGTTAAATGGTCGGATGAAGGTGTGCTGATGCTGGACCAGCGGCTGCTGCCTACTGAGGAGAAATGGCTGACGCTTCGTACATACGACGCGGTCGCGGCCGGCATTAAGGACATGGTCGTTCGCGGTGCACCCGCCATCGGCGTCTCGGCGGCTTATGGTATCGCGCTTGCGGCCAGGACGTTTGTCGGCACGAATGTGGACGATCTAAAGGATGAGATCGAATATGCATCAGACGTGCTCGCAAAAACCCGCCCCACCGCGGTAAATCTTTTCTGGGCGATCGACCGAATGAAGCGGACGTTCGATCAGGCACAGGCAGAAGGGAAGTCGGTAAGCGAGATAAAACAGGTCCTGCTTGATGAAGCAAAGGCGATACACGACGAGGATATTGAATCGCAACGACTGATAGCAAAATTTGGCGGCGAATTATTGCAGGACAATTCGACGGTGCTCACTCACTGCAACGCGGGTGCGCTTGCAACGGGCGGCGTTTGGGGAACCGCGTTGGGCGTGATACGCGGCGCGGTCGATCAAGGTAAATCCGTCTCGGTCATTGCTGATGAAACGCGGCCCTATCTGCAAGGTGCCCGCCTTACCGCATGGGAACTGATGGAAGACGACATCCCTGTTACGCTTATCACCGACAACATGAGCGGCCACATTATGAAAAAAGGCGGCGTTCATGCGGTGGTCGTCGGCAGCGACCGGATTGCCGCGAATGGCGATGTCGCCAATAAGATCGGAACGTATATGGTCGCCGTTCTCGCACAGCGTCATGGAATTCCGTTCTATGTTGCCGCACCGCTTTCAACAGTCGATCTGAATTGCCCGACCGGCGACGACATCCCCATCGAAGAACGCGACCGGGCCGAGGTAACGCACGTCAAAAACAACCAACTAGCTCCCGACGGAGTCGGTGTTTCCAACTATGCCTTCGACGTGACCCCGAACGATCTGGTGACAGCGATAATCACCGAAAAAGGCGTGGCAAGAGCACCGTACATTGAGAGCTTGAAGAAGCAGTTCGACAAGTGAGAATAGCCAAAAAAGTGGATACAAAACATGGTAAAATATAGAGTATGAAGAGTTACGTCGCCAAGGTTCAATTGATCCTAAACATGCAGCAGTTTGCGGAGCGGGCCTTCATAAATAAGCTGAAGAAGAAACGACCAGAACTTAGTCGTCAAGGAATCAGAGATGAGGTCGATCGATGGTACAAAGATCGTCCGGGTTCTCCAATAGGAGACGGTGTTGGGCGAATCGGCGATCCATCGCGGTTTAGATGACTCACCTGACTGATATTGATCATTTAAGATCGCATTATCCAACGATGATCCGGCACCTCCAGACTTTGGGGGCGGAATTTGCAATTATCGGCGGAGTTGCAGTTTCGATTCGCACTGTCGAACGTTTCACCAAGGATCTGGATATCGCAATTGCCGTACGATCAGATAGCGAGGCCGAGGCGATCGTGCTTTCGCTATCGAGGTCCGGGTATTTTGTGGAGACCGTCATTGAGCAGGAAGCAGCCAAGCGGCTTTCAACCGTAAGACTCATCACCCCGGGCCCTCCGGAAATTTTTATCGACCTTTTGTTTGCATCGTCTGGAATTGAGTCGGAGGTTGTTGCGGCGGGCGAAGAGGCTGAGATCTTTGTGGGTGTGACCGGGCATGTCGCCACTATACCTTCGCTGATCGCACTCAAGGTTCTATCCGCTAACACAAAAACCAGACTCCAAGACATAATGGACCTTCAGAATTTGATCAAGGAGGCTTCCACGACGGAACTTGAGACCGCACGCGACTTGATGAAATTGATAACGGTACGCGGTTTTAACCGAAATAAAGACCTCCTCAACGATTTTCAAGGTTTTCTTACCCAATTTCGCGATTGAAGATCAAAAGATCGAAATACAAGTTTTCTTTCCGAATTTACTCAATGAGTTTTACCGACATCCTCTCAATAAATTCCCTCAGGGAATGCTGTCCTCGATAGCCTTAATTTTTCTTGATATAATTAATTTTCAATACGGAATAGGCAATCACTTTCAACGAATTAATATGATCGAACGCGAACAGATCGAGATGGACGTGGTGTTTGTCGGGGCGGGGCCGGCGAATTTGGCGGCGGCTTTGCATTTGAAGAAGAGCATCGCCGAGCACGATGAACTGGTCGAACGAGGTGCCCGGCCCGGGCAAAAGGTTGGGGACATCGAGATCGGGATCGTTGAGAAGGGGCCATATGTCGGGGCGCATATTTTGTCGGGTGCCGTGATGGACCCGATCGCGATCCGCGAGCTGATGCCTGATTTTCTCGAACAGGGCTGTCCGGTGGACACGGTCGTGACCGAGGACGCGGCGTGGTACATGACCGATAAGAAGGCCATCGAGGCCCCGATCACGCCGCCGCCGCTTAAGAATAAGGGCAAGTACATAATCAGCCTCAGCAAAATGTGCGAATGGCTTGGCGAAAAATGTGAAGAAGCCGGTATCAATATTTTTCCCGAGTTTCCCGCAGCCGAGGTCCTGTACGATGACAATGATCGCGTTGTCGGCATCAGGACCGGCGACAAGGGAATCGACAAAGACGGAAAGCCGAAAGGGAATTTTGAGCCGGGCGTCGATCTGCTTGCGAAAGTAACGGTCTTAGGCGAAGGCTCGCGCGGTTCGCTGGCAAAGCAGCTAACGGCGCGGTTGGGGTTGAAAGAGGACAGTGAGGAACAGGTTTATTCTCTGGGTGTGAAAGAGCTTTGGGAAGTTCCGTCTGGTAATTTTGCCGAAGGCCGCGTTGTTCACACGCTTGGGTTCCCGTCCGATACCGACACATACGGCGGTGGTTGGATCTATGGAATGAAGAACAACGTGATCAGCATCGGGTATGTGACCGGGCTCGATTACAAAGATCCGATGATCGACCCGCACGCAGAGTTTCAGAAATTTAAGACACATCCGAAGATCGCCGAGATCTTAAAAGGCGGCAAGATGTTGAAATACGGGGCAAAGTCGATCAATACCGGCGGCTATTACACAATGCCCAAATTGTATGCGGACGGTGTTTTGATCGTCGGCGACAGCGGTTCGTTCCTGAACGGCCAGCGTATCAAGGGGATTCATACCGCGATGAAGAGCGGAATGCTTGCGGCCGAGACGATCATTACGGCATTTTCACACCAGGATTTTACGGTAAAGACGCTGAAGAACTATGCGGCGAAGGTAAGCCAGAGCTGGATATACGACGAACTTCATCCGGTACGAAATTTCCATGCGGCATTTCAAAAAGGAAGGTGGTCGGCGCTCGTCAATACCGGACTCCAGTTTGTAACCGGTGGGCTTGCCTGGGGCATTATGCCGAAGGAACACGGTATTCCGGGCTATGAACGCATGCAGCAGATCAATGACAGAAACGGCCATTCCGACCCGACGCGATACGCCGACCTGAAATTTGATAAGGAATCGATCTTTGACAAGATCACCGATGTCTATCACGCCGGCGTCGCTCACGATGAGGACCAACCGTCCCATCTTCATGTTCTCGACACCGAGATATGTGCAACGCGATGTGCCGAAGAATACGCCAATCCGTGCCAGCGTTTTTGTCCCGCGGCCGTGTATGAGATGGAATTCAATGAGAAGCGGAACCGCAAGGAGCTTAAGGTGAATTTCTCAAACTGCGTCCATTGCAAGACCTGCGACATTGCCGATCCGTACCAGATAATCAATTGGGTCACGCCCGAAGGCGGCGGCGGGCCGGATTATAAAGGAATGTGAATTGCATTCTTCCTATTTCGACAAGCCGGAATGTGCGATGTCCGTACATTCCGCGTTTCGAACACGGAGGAAATATGTCAATTTTCAATAGAGACGAAGCAGAAGGAAAATGGGAAAAAACAAAAGGCACCGTTAAGGATAAGGCCGGCGAGGTCACAGGTGACCGCGACATGGAATCAGAAGGTGAGAGACAAAGGGCGGCCGGCGAGACACAGGAATCGTGGGGAAAGTTCAAACATGGTGTCTCGGATGCCGTTGATTCGGTCGGCGACGCTATCAGCGATGCAGGAAAGCGCATCAACAAATAATATAGAAAAGGCCGCCCAGCAGAGGCGGCCTTCACTGTTTCCACTCAACCTTGTGCTACTTGGTATTCTCAAGGATCTCAAAATTTACCTTCTTCTCGGCCAGCTCCTTCATCGCCACCCGCGTCGGTTTATTTTTGCGGACGTCTATGTCCGTACGTGAATTTGCACCGCGCTGAAGCTGCTTGCTCCGCTGCGCGGCGAGGATTATCATCCGATATTTTGAGTCGATCTCAGGCGGATCAATAACGCCCTCGTCTTCCTGTTCGACCTCTTCATTTATCTCTTGTTTCTTTTCGGCTGCCATATTATGTTGGGATCCTTTCTATTCCTAGCTAAGAATATTCTTCGATGCCTCGAAATTACTTAGAATATCACGAATTTGTACCAGTTGTCGAGTCCTCCGCTGGCGTTCGCCCAGTATAATGGACTCAAGCCGGCGGACCGCGTCGGCGATATTGTCGTTTATCACCACAAATTCGAACTCGTCGTATCGTCGGACCTCTTCGAACGAATTGCGGAGCCGGATCGCGAGCTGCTCAGGATCCTCGGTCTTTCGGGAACGAAGCCGCTGCTCTAGTTCCTGAAACGATGGAGGAAGGATAAAGATGCTGACCGCGTCGGGCAGCTTTTTCAACACATCGGCGGCGCCCTGTACATCGATCTCGAGAATGACGTCAACGCCTTCGGCGATCAGTGATTCGACCCTTACCCGTGACGTACCGTAATAATTGCCGTGGACGGTGGCGAACTCAAGAAACTCGTCGTTCGCCATTCGCCGTTCGAATTCCTCAACGCCGATGAACGAGTAATCCTTACCTTCGATCTCATTCGGACGCATTGGCCGCGTTGTATAAGATACGGAGTAACCGATGCCAACGCCGCGTTTCATCAGTTCCGCGATCAGCGTACCTTTTCCGCCGCCGGACGGTGATGTGATGATGATCAGATTGCCTTTCATTGGTTAGCGTTTATCGGCACAGTTCGCGCCCTGTGTGTTCTCAGCAGGGACGGGCACACTCCCTACCGGTCGTGTTTCTGCCTATTCTACGTTTTGGACCTGCTCCCGGATCTTTTCTATCTCGCTTTTTATCTGTAACGCATTTTCCTTTACGGTCATATTGTTTGTCTTTGATGTGATCGTGTTTGCCTCTCGATTGAGTTCCTGCGTTAGAAAATCGAGGCGCTTTCCGACCTCCTTGTCCTCGCTCATTATCTGGCGAAAATGCTGGATGTGAGTGGTCAGTCGGGCGATCTCTTCCGAAATATCAGATCGGTCGGCGATGTAGGCTATTTCCTGCGCGAGCCTCGCCCGATCAAGTTCGATCTGGGTATTGCTTTTAGCAAGCATTTCGGTGATGCGTTTTGTCAGCCGCTGCTGATATTCTTCGCCGACGCTTGCCGATTCGGCGATGATCGGCGGCAGGCGGTTTTCGATCTCGCCGAGCCGCGCCTCAAGCTCGTCTTTCAACATTGATCCTTCTTTGCCGCGCATTTCTTCAAGATCGTCGAGCGCGGCAACGAGCGCGGTTTCGACACCTACGATAAAGCTTGGATCTATCTCTTCCTTTTTGGGTGTCAGTACATTGGGCAAACGTGCGACAACGTTAAGGTCTGGTTCGCCGGCCAGGCTGAACTCTTCCTGCATTTCCTTCATTGCGGCCAGGAAGCCGGATATCATCGGCCGATTGAGCTCATATTTTATCTCAGCCGACCGGTCGTATTGTATATTTACCTCGACACGTCCGCGCGATAGGCGATCCGTTATCGTCCGCTTGATCACGTTCTCCATAGCCTGGAGGTCGGGGCCAAGTTTAAGCGCAACGTCGAGGAAACGATTGTTAACGGTTTTAAGCTCGACCGTTACCGAAAACGCGTCAGCCGACGCCGAACCGCGGCCGAAGCCGGTCATTGATCTCATAATATTCTTGTCAGAACCGCGAGCGATAAAGACCGGGTTCCGAAATTCCTGTCAGAACCGCGAGCGATAGCGACCGGGTTCCGAAATATTAAACTCGTCACCGTGCAGGAATGAGACCAGTCGATACGGCCTCCGGTTCTGATTCTTCCTCTTCAGCAAATTGCAGCTCATAAAGCCGCTTATACTTGCCGCTTTCTGCCATCAATTCAGCGTGCGTGCCCGTTTGAATGATCCGGCCGCGCTCCATCACGACGATCATATCCGCCTTCCGCACGGTTGACAGCCGATGTGCGATCACGATCGAGGTCTTGTTCCGCATCAGGTTCGCCAACGCCTTTTGCACAAGCCGCTCTGATTCGGCATCGAGCGCAGATGTTGCCTCATCCAGGATCAAGACGGGAGCATTGACCAGCACCGCCCGGGCGATCGCCAACCGCTGCCGCTGGCCGCCGGAGAGTAAAGTACCGCGTTCGCCGACGATGGTATCGTATTTCTGCGGCAGCCCGCTAATAAACTCGTCCGCGAAAGCGATACGCGCGGCCTCTTCGATATCCGTATCGGCTGCCTTCGGGTTTCCGTATGAGATATTGTAACGGATCGATTCATTGAAAAGGACCGTCTCCTGTGTTACAAGGGCGATCTGCTTTTTCAGGCTGCTGAGTTTGATGTCACGAAGATCAATACCGTCCCAGACAATTTGGCCGCCTGTCGGGTCATATAGACGCTGGACCAGCTTTATCAGCGACGATTTACCGCCGCCGCTTTCGCCGACAAGCGCGATCATTGAACCTTTTGGTATCGTTAGGCTGACGCCATCGACAATCGTCTTTGTCGGATCGTTCTCGTATTTGAAAGAAACTTCCTTTAACTCAATGGATGAAGAAAGGGTATGGATAGCGGCCGCATCAGCTTTCTCAGGCAGTACCTCGGATTCGTCGAGTATATTCCAAACGTCCTTTGCCGCCGCAAATGCCTTTGATATTTCATTGTGCTGACGGGAAATACGCCTGAGCGGATCGTAACTGCGAAACAGAAAGTACAGAAAGCCAAAGAATTGCGCGGCGTCCATCTGCGCACTATTGATGGCACGAAGGCCGAAATAGAGCAGGATCAGGATCGATATCGTACCGATTATCTCGATCGTCGGCGGCGAAGTTGCGGCGAGGCGGCCGGATCGCCGGTTCGCTTTTGCAATGATCTCAGCAACGCGGGCAAAACGCGTACGTTCCCGAGCTTCGGCCGAGTATGCCTTGACGATCGTTTGATTTGTCAGTGTTTCCTGCGCCGTGTCCGAGAGCAGCTTATTTCCCTCGATCGATTCTTCCGCCAAACGGCGAAGGCCCTTGCTGAACTTTGTCGTAAGGACACCGATGATCGGCGCGATAATTATTGCCCCAAGCATCAGCCGCCAGTTGAAATAGAATGCGGCTCCGAGAAAGAACACGAGCATAAAACTTTCACGCAGCACGTCGCGAAGGTTTGACGAAACGGCCAGTTCTATCGCCGAACAGTTAACCACAAGCCTCGAGACAAGAAAGTTGGTGCGGTGTTTTTCAAAGAACGATGTCGATTGGGCGAGGATGTGATCATAAAGCTGCTTTCTCAGATCAAGGACGGCGGCCTGGCCGATTTTCGTCATTAGGTATGACGAGAAAAACTCCGCAATTCCCTTCAAGACCGTGAGGGCGAAAAGCATTGAGGCGATGGCTATCCAGGCGCTGTACCAGTCATTTTGGGGGATGAATTTCTGAAGTGCGAAAAGCGTCGAGGACGGCGGGCCTGGGACCTGAGTGAATTGGTTAAATATCGGAACGAGCAGGCCGCCGGTCGCCGTCTCGAAAACGGCCACCAGCACCATTGCGACAACAGCAAGCAGAAATGTCGGCCAATGCGGGCGGACGTATTGGATAAGCCGTTTGAACTCGTTCATTTCGGGCCCGAAAAGACGAATATACTAGACTTCTGCCGCACGTGTCCAAAGCGTTTCGGTTTGCAACGCGTGTTTATAATATGGCATCTTTCTTAAAGCACGCCTCTTTCGGAGACAATAAATAATGAACAGTTCCAAGGTTATCATCAGTGTTT
This sequence comes from Acidobacteriota bacterium, assembly GCA_020846885.1. GTDB lineage: Bacteria > Acidobacteriota > Blastocatellia > Pyrinomonadales > Pyrinomonadaceae > OLB17. The sequence continues at coordinate 9,768 of JADLDC010000111.1, forward strand.
TCGCTCTCCTTTTGCTTCTTTCGTTCGAGACCGCCGTGGTTGGCCAGGTTGACGTGGCTCGGCGGACGACGGCGATCAC
>JADLDC010000112.1 GCA_020846885.1 Acidobacteriota bacterium
AACGATTTCTCGTCTATCCGCTGTCGAATCTGGTCGCGACGCAGCAGGTCGAAACCGGCGATTTTGTCCTGGTCGATTTTGATAACGAAAAGGACGCTCTAGTGTTTACCAAACTTTCGGGCAAACTCATCGTTAGCGAAAATGAACAGCAGGATGACGACGAAAAACCGCTGATAAAATCTGACGCCGTCGGAGCGCCGCTTCCCGCGACGAAAGCGGCGCCTGCCATGAGCAAGTCGAAGGGCGAGAATACGGACGTTTAACGAAATGTTTGCAGAAGCCCGCGTGTCAGCAAGGGCGTAATAAGCGAAATGCAGTATTACGCCCTTGCTCACACGCGGGCTTCTGCATTTGTTCTATTATCTCGCCCAATCGAGCGACCTTTCCACTGCATCTTGCCAGCGCGATCGCAGGCCTTTTGCCTGGCCTTCATTCATTTTTGGTTCGTATCTGTCACCCGCTTGCCAGTGTTTGGCCAGATCGTTGGTCGAACTCCAAACATCGCCCGCAAGCCCTGCTAGATAGGCTACCCCAAGTGCGGTCGTCTCGGTCGTCCGGGAGCAAACTACTCGGATTTGGAGCAGATCGGCCTGGACCTGCATCAGCAGGGAATTGGCGGTTGCTCCGCCATCGACGCGGAGTTCAGTGAGATATTTGCCCGAATCAGCATGCATCGCGTCAAGAAGGTCTGCGGACTGAAAGGCGATGGCTTCGAGAGCGGCCCTAGCGATGTGAGCGCGGCCAGTACCGCGCGTCAGTCCAATGATCGTGCCGCGTGCATCCTGATCCCAATAAGGCGTACCGAGGCCCGCAAATGCCGGAACAAAGTACACGCCGCCATTATCGTGCACCGATGCCGCCAATGCCTCGATCTCGGCGGCCGAGGCGATGATGCCAAGCGAATCGCGAAGCCACTGGATGACTGCCCCGCCAATAAATACACTTCCTTCAAGCGCGTACTCGGTCTTGCCGCCGATCTTCCAACCAACGGTCGTCAACAAACGATGCTTCGACTCGACCGGCCTTTTGCCGATATTCTGCAGCATGAAACACCCGGTCCCATAGGTGTTCTTCGTCGCGCCAGGATCGAAACAGGCCTGCCCGAACAACGCAGCCTGTTGATCGCCGGCAATTCCCGCGATCGGGATTCCGTGCAGATGATTCGGGGTTTCGACCTCACCATAAATTTCTGAAGACGATCGGACATTGGGAAGCAACGCCCTCGGTACGCCGAAAATATCCAGTAGTTCCTGGTCCCAATCGAGCGAATGAATATTGAAAAGCAGCGTTCGCGAAGCATTTGAAACGTCGGTAATGTGCAGCCGTCCGTCGGTCAGATTCCAAACCAGCCAGGAATCGACCGTGCCGAACGCGAGTTCGCCAGCCCCGGCCCGTTCCCGAGCATTAGCAACATTCTCAAGCAGCCATGCGATCTTGCTTGCGGAAAAATATGCATCGACCTCGAGGCCGGTTCTCCGCCGGATAAACTCTCCATGTGATGCCCGAATGCGGCTGCAGCGTTCCGACGTGCGGCGGTCCTGCCAGACAATGGCATTATGGATAGGCTCGCCGGTCACCCGATCCCAAATTATCGTCGTCTCGCGCTGGTTGGTAATGCCAACCGCTGCTATGTCCTTGGCGGACAAGCCTGCTTTTTGAAGAGCTTGGGTTGCAGTCGTTATCTGCGAACTCCAGATCTCGGCGGGATCATGTTCGACCCATCCGGCTTGCGGAAAGATCTGGTCAAACTCATTTTGTGCTATGGAAACGACGGCGCCATCGCCATCGAAGATAAGCGATCGGCTGCTGGTCGTGCCCTGGTCAAAAGCGAGAACATAGGTCATAAGAAATACGGCCCGATCTACCCAAGCGCATCATATATGTCTTGACATATATCTGCGATATTCTCAATGCCGACTGAGATCCGCAGTAGGCCGTCAGATACACCAGCCGCGGCCCGTTCTTCAGCGGAAAGCGTGGCATGCGTCATTAGAGCGACCGGCTGAACAAGTGTTTCCACGCCGCCGAGCGATGTTGCAAATGTGCAGATCTTCAAGTTATTCACCAGCGACTTAGCGGTTTCGGCGGCGCCTACATCGACACTGACCATTCCGCCAAAACCGTTCATTTGGCGGTGTGCGACCTCGTGATTCTGATGAGATCCAAGGCCCGGATAATATACTGCCTCCACCTTAGGGTGACTCCCGATCATATTCGCAAAGGCGAATGCGTTTGAATTGTGCCGTTCCATCCGCACCGCCAATGTTTTTATTACTCTCAGCACAAGCCATGCGACCTGCGGTGCAATGTTGCCGCCGTAAAGCTTTGCGGGTCCATGTCGGGCCTTGTCCACCAGATCGCGGCGGCCGGCAAGAATGCCGGCGGTCAGGTCGCTGTGCCCGCCTAGATATTTCGTCGCACTGTGAACTACAAGGTCCGCCCCAAGTTCAAGTGGAAGCTGATTGAAGGGCGTTGCAAAGGTGTTATCGACCACGCTGGCAATGCCGGCCCGTTTTCCTGCGCCGGCAACCTCGGCGATGTCGGTGATCTTGACCAACGGATTGGACGGCGTTTCCATCCAGGACATTTTTGTGTTTGGCCGAATGGCCGCCGTGTACGCCTCGGCATTGGCCGCATCTACGAATGTGGTTTCCACGCCGAACTGTTCACCTATATGTTTTAGAAAATTCGTAGTGGTTGAATACATCGACTCCGGCGCCACGACGTGATCGCCCGAACCGACGAGCGTGAACGCCGCCGCCGAGATCGCGGCCATTCCAGACGCGAACGCAAGGGCATCGTCCGCGTGTTCAAGCTCCGCCATTGTTCGTTCAAGCGCCGAGACCGTCGGGTTGCCGAGGCGTCCGTAAAAGTATCCGTCCTTTTGATAATTGTGAATGGCAATACCATCGTCAGCGTCCGCAAAGGCGAAGACCGAGGCCGGATAGATCGGCACCGACACGGCACCAAAATTTGCTTTACGGTCTTCGCCGGCATGCACGGCCAAGGTGAAAAAGGATTCTTCTGTCATAAGAATACATGGACGCGGGATGGAGCGGATCCAGGCAAATGCCGGAAAAAAACGGCATTGCCGCAGCCTGATCCGCTCGATCCGAAAAGATCAGCATTCAAAAATATTGCTGTCGTCAGAATTCAACAACATGGTTGACTCGTCGCTCCAATGGTAGATGCCTTTTGGCCCGGCGTGCAACAGGCGGCGGTGGAAAGCGCAGATGCCCCTGCTTGTTCGTGCGCGAATCGGCTGTGACTGACCTTGTCGCCGCAGGCACAGGCCTCGGCAGATGGCTCCGTGTTCTCAAGAACAACAAAGACCTCCCACTCGTTTCCGTCCGGATCGCGGGCCCACGTCTTGTCCTGAAGCGCATAGCAGCAATCGACCTTCATCTCGTCAACAGTAAGAAGGCCGGCTTCGGTCCAGCGCTCTCTCGTTTTCATAACATCGTCGGTCGATGCGACCTGCAGGCCGAGGTGTGACAGCGTTCCGCCTTCCTTATACGGCACCTCGTTCAGAACAAAGTTCAGCGGTGGGTCCTCAACATCGAACTTTGCGTATCCGAAACCAGACTTTTCGCCCTCTTCACCGCTTTCGGTCGAGTGCGAAGGGAGGTTTCCTTGGATAAACTTCATCGGCTCGATGCCGAAAAGCCTTTTGTAAAACTCGACGCTTTCAACGACGTTCTTTACATTCAACGAGATGTGCGGCTTTAATGTTTTGATATCTTTCTCTGACATATTCATGCTCCTCATTTGCGAATCTCATATATGCATAAACATATATGTTAAAGCGAATATATTCTCCCCGCGATCGAATGTCAAGAAAAAATATCATCATTATGATAAAATATTTTCATGAACGAAAACGCTTTAGCATATATGGAATCGCTTTACATGGCCCTGGCCGATAAAACGCGGCTTCGGGTGTTGAACCTTATGCGCGATGAGGAAGTTTGTGTTTGCTTCTTTGCCGAAGTGCTGGGCGACAGTCAGCCAA
>JADLDC010000113.1 GCA_020846885.1 Acidobacteriota bacterium
GCGATGAAATTACGGTCCCGCCGCCGGCATTTGCTGTTTCAGTTGGCGTTGCCATTTTCTCGATAATTGCTGAGGATGAATATCCTTCGATAAGCGGCAGCGAAAACACCTGGCCGCCATTTTGCCTAACAAAGTCAGCGCCAATGATCTCATCCACCTTCCAGTCACCGCCTTTTACCAGAATATCCGGCTTGATCTTGTGGATCAGGTTTTCCGGTGTAAGTTCGTCAAAAATAATGACTTCGTCAACGGCCCTTAGCCCTAGAAGTATTGCCTGTCGGGATGCCTGGTCCTGGACCGGGCGCCCGGCGCCCTTAATGCGTCGAACCGAATCATCGCTGTTCAGGCCGACAATAAGTTTGTCCCCGAGCTCTCGTGCCCGTTCGAGCAGATCAACATGGCCCCGGTGCAAAATGTCGAAGCAGCCGTTAGTAAAAACGATCATAGTGCGAAGTTCGGAGACCTAAGTTGGCAGCTCCATTCGCCGGTGCCCAAGGGCCCGAGAAATGAGAGCCATGAATACAAGGCCAAGCGTTGCCGTAATTCCAACCTTAAATAGATTTGGTATGAGAACGGCAAAGAAGCCCTCGTATGAGATGGACATCAGCAGCATAAAGTATAGGGTTATCCGCCAGGTTGTCATTGGCTGGTCCTCGACCAGCGAGCGGTAAATGGTCCGGATCAAGATACCGAAAAAGAACATACCTAGCGGAACCCCAACCGGGCCGAAGTTCCGGATCAGATCGCCGATCGGGGTTAGGGCGAAAGAGGTTTCACCATTATCAAAGTAAAGATCGCTGTATTTCCGAGGTTCGGACGCGACCGGCTTTTCCCGCCAGAGGACACGAGGTATGAAGAACGTGGTCAGGTCCTTGCGAATATTGTTGTCCAGGCCATAACTTTCTTCGTAGGGAGCGAGTTGTTCATAATTTGACACGACAACCGCTACCGAACTTAAGGTATCCAAACGCAACGCCAAGTGGGCAAGAGCAAGTTCTACCGTATCGGTGAGGTTGAACCTGGAAAGATGGTCGAAGGTCTCAGTAATGTTTTCTGAGTATTGTCCGATCGAAACCCGCGATTCGGTGCCTTTGATATTGCGGAACGTCGTCCCGTAGATCATTCCCGCGATAAGGCAAAGGGAGAATAACGTTCCTGCTATTGCGGTCCGGCGGAAATTGAGCTTTCCGCCGGCAAGAAAAAAGGCCAGAATCACGAGAACGAATACTTGAAGAAGAGCGGCCCTGTTTCCGGAAAATAGTGCCCTGGCGACTGTTAGCGTGAGCAGCAGCCCGATAATTAGTGCTGAATAAAGATTCACGCGCGCCCGTCTGAAGATCACGTACCACAGGACGAATGATCCCTGCATCCAGAAGAGCGTTGTAAGGAAAACGGTCCCGCTGAAGGGGTCGATCTCCTCAGACTTTTGATAACCTATGATCCCGAAAACGAAAGCAAGAGTAGTATTTAGAGTTCCGAGCAGCAAAAGCCCGAGGCCGGGCACAAGCATTGCCGAGGAGTCGAAATCACGCGAGGGGAGAAATCGGCCGATCTTCTCGCCTATTTTGGGGCCTAAGGGAACGAAATAGCCTGCCGCAAGCCCAACGAATCCGAGAGCTACCAATACAACCGTATATGGCAGATTGTAATGAGCATCTTCGATAAACGAAATGAACCACGGCCGGGACCATCCTCCCGCTAGCATTAACCCGCCTACTACGAATGAGGGGAATAAATAGACCCACGTTGCAAAGACAAGCGGATCATAGAGCTTCAGCCGGCCCTTTTGATAGAGATAAACTGACGGGGCCGCCAGGATCACCGCTAATCCGAGTATCCACGGAAGAAGGTAGAGATAAGGAAACGAATCGACCAAGTCACCGCTCAGGGCGAATACGATGAGTGATATAACGACGGCGGAAATCATCAGCACGAGTCCCGGGACCAGGGCCCGGTCATGTATCGTGTGATCAGATATCGGTCTTGCCGCAAATGCCATAGGTCAGTTCATCTCAGACGTCCGAGGTTAGTTAGCTTTTCTCTTCCACACCTCGATGTCGCCTTCGCTATTAGGAGTATAATTCACCGGCTTCTCGAAAACTATCTGGAAATCATAATTGCCCTTTACGAATAGCCACAGGTTCTCCAGGTGGTCGTCGGGTTTCCTGTCCTGTGGAAGTTTCGACCATTTTCGCGGCCAGAAGATGAATTCGGGCGGGTGCTTTTCAAGCGATCGCTGCACACTGTCGACCTGGAACCGCGGGCTGTAGTTATTGTCGCGGACAACGTAAAGCGGGGTCGGATTTTTCAAGCGGAAAGGAAAATAGAAGCTCGGGTGGTGGCCTTCGTAAAAGAGATCTCCCGGATGCGTGTGCTCACCCATCCATTTATATCGCTCGAAGACAGCATTTGATAGAAACGCCGCCCGCCCCGACGGCATGTTCAGGTAGTACTTCAATACCGTTTGACGCTGCAATGCGTATGCAAGAGCCAATACCGCGGTCAAACACAACAACGCAGCCGCAATGCGATTCGCAATTCGGACGCGCGAAAGGAGCCACACAAGGATCACGGCCGCAGGGATCGCGACATGCGAAAGCCGCTCTGAGCTTGGGGCCGAAACTCCAAGCGATAAAGCGATGCCGACGCAACCCAGGAGCATAAGACGCCGATCGAGCAGGTCATTTTCAATATAGGTACGCTTGCGCCAGCGGTAAACGAGAAAAGCTAGATAGCTCCAGGGAACCAGCGCATAAAACAACAAGGTTGGAAGTGAAATGCGAAGAAATCGAGATACGGCTTCCGGGGCGGAATAAATACTAAGATATCGGCCCAGGCTTGGTATATCCGCAAAGAAGGCATCGCTGTTAGATAACGGATCGCCGGAATAGTATTTCGCAATAAATGTAACGAGGGCGAAATAGTAATTGTCAAAGCCCGCACTGATCAGAAAATACGCCTGTGTGGCCATGACCGTAACGGCGAAAGTTCCAGCCAGTATTGCAACGGCTTTCCAGAGTTCGTACTTAATGCCCGAGCATCGAAACCGTTCCCAGACGACGAAGATGATTATTCCTGCGAGGGCTACGACGCCGCGCGGCTGCCCGAAAAACGTTGAAATTCCGCAAAGAAAGCCGGCCAACGCAAGATGTCGCGGCCCGCGGGAGCGAAGAAGCGATCCCACGGCCGCAAACGCGAAGATGGCACTGAACAGACGGTGGCTGCCATCGATGAAGAACAGCCTCAACCCCACTATGAGAACCACCGAAGAGGCGAGATAGACAAGCAGGCCCCCGAAAAGCTGTCGCGAAAAATACCATCCGAACCAAGCAAGCGCCAGGCCAAGAACCAGGATAGAAAAGTTGAGGACCCAGATCTTCAACCCGAAGACGAGAAAAAAGGCCGCGTACCACAACTCGGTTCCCGGTGGGGTGATGTGGAAGAAGTCTCTGTACATCACCTCACCCCCGAGGAGTCTCATTGCGTTCGAAATTGGTATGAGGTGGTCACCGTCGAAATAATACGGTGTGAACGGGAGTTGGAAAAGCTGCGTATAAAGAAAGGCGCCGATCACGGCGAAGAAACCGAGATCCATTTTGCTGACCGACTCGCGGCCAGGATCCTGCAAAATACCTGGGTTCATAGTGACCGGACCGAATGTCCACTGGACGGCCGCTTCTCTGGCCCAAGATGCCGGGCCGCCGGCATCTTGTTAATTTCGATAAGTGTTCAGCCGTCCCGGCCTTCACGGACGGCCCGCGCATAGTATTGGCCTCCGATGGGCAATCGCTTAAGATAGGGCTCAAGTGCATGAAGGCCGCGAAAGATCCGATGGTATGGAAAAAAAACTGTATATCCGGTCTCGATCTTTTGAAAACCCGATTCCCGAAGCATCCTGCGGGTATATGCCGCGCGCAGAAGAATAGCGTCCTCATCAAATCGGCAACTTTTGACAACGCGGCGCGTCAATGGATTCAGCGGGTTGTGCTCGAACAAGTATAGGCGTCCACTTGGCCTCAATACCCGCTTTACTTCGCCGAGGACGTCAGTGTGGGCGCTTGGATGTATATGGTGGAAAACACAAGCCGCAAAAACGAGATCGAACGAACCATCCCCAAATGGAATTTTCTCGCCATCATAATGGACGAAAACCGATCTTTCACTGCCTTGAGTTTGCTCTGCGAGATCGAGGCTTACGCGCGAAGTGTCAACTCCTGAATAATCGCACTCGGGAAAATAGTGTCTGAAATATGGTGCCGAGTTCCCGTCGCCGCAGCCAAGGTCCAATATGGATATGCCTTCGCCGGGCTCCATCCTTCTAACGATCTTGATCTTGTGCTCGGAAAAAAAATCCCTGTCTGCCCCGCTGAATCGAATTGACTTGTTTTGTACGTGCTCGTAATCCTTCGCGAAGCCGTCAAAATTCCCGAGTTCTCTGTTGACCATCCTCTCCCTCTGAATCACGATCTAGTACTTGTCCAAAAATTACCCGAGCAACACGGGACGAGGTCTAGACACCGATGTACTCCAAAATCCGGTCGAAGCCCAAATTCTCGTTAATGGGCATCGTCTACATTGTAGGAATTACGGTGATAGTAGGTTTGATAATAATGATAGTTATCTTGCGATCGCAGGTTTACGTTATTGAGAACTACTCCCAGGAGCCGAGCCCCGACATCATGCAGAAGCTGCTTTGCACGTTTTACCACCTGCCGCGAACTCTTGCCTGCGTGGACCACCATTATTACGCCGTCAACCATTGACGCGATCAATACGCCATCGGTAAACGATGTCACCGGCGGCGAGTCGATGACGACGTGTGAATAGTGCTTTTGAAGCCGCTTCAAGAGACTCGCCATTTGTTCGGAGCCGATAAGTTCCGCCGGGTTAGGCGGGATCGGGCCCGAGGTCAGAATATGCACCTTGCTGGTATCATCGATCTTCACGACGCGAGCAATATCGGCATCGGTGCTTTCGCTCGACAAAAGTGTGCTTAAGCCCTCGCCGTTTACAACGTTAAAGATCGCATGAAGCCGTGGACGCCGCATATCAGCGTCGATGATCAGCACTTTTGCACCCGTTTGGGCCAGGCTGACGGCCGTATTGGTTGCGGTGGTCGTCTTGCCTTCGGACGGCAAACTCGAAGTAACGAGTAGCGATTTTGGCGCGTGGCCCGCGGTCGAGAGCAGAATAGAGGTTCGCAGCTGACGATAGGCTTCGGCAAGCCCCGAGCGCGGATCTGAGTATATCAAAAGCTCAGAATTTAGCCGGTCCTCAGCCTCTTCCGTAGATCCAACAAGCAAAAGTTTCCTTTTCGGTATCGATTCGATCGTGGGAATGGCCGCAAGGGCCGGCAGTTGAAGAACATTTTCTATCTCCTCGACCGAACGGATCGTGTCGTCGAGGTATTCCAGGAAGAGAGCGAGGCCCATTCCAAAGAGAGTGGAAAGAAAGAGGGCCGCCGCCACGGTCATTACCCTTCGCGGAGCAACAGGAGCGTCGTTAGGAATAGCAAAGCCCGCAACGCTGATGTTATTGTCAGATCCCTGAGACCGGACATCGTTCGTACTTTGCTGGTCCTTCAGTTGCTTAAGAAAATCCTTATTCGCTTCCAGATTCTGTTCCAGAAGCTTTATGGTGACGGCCCCGCTGTTCTGGCCTTGAGCTTCTGCGTACTGTGCGTCGTAAGACCTTCGGATCGTCGCCTCTTTGTCCTTGGCCTTGTCAAAATTCGTCTGGAGCGTGTTCACCAGGTCATTTGCAGCTTTTGCCCGGTAAGCTTCGATCTCAGAATTATTCTTTGTTTCCGCATTTTGAAGGGATTTCTGCAAGCTTTCTATCTGGCGGTCGACCTCTTTCACGGGATCCGCATTCTCGTGATATTCCTCCAACAGTTTTGCCCTTTGCGAGCGAAGTTCCGCGATCCGAGTTTCGGCCTCGTTTCGAAGATTTGAGATCGAATTTTGCTTTTCCGTAATATAACGGACAAGCGTCGCCTCGACCATCGATTTCAATTTCTCAGGTGCGTTCTTGACCGACATCAGTTCGGCCTCTGCCGTCGTGCGCTCAAGTTCCGCCGTCAGGCGGTCCTTATTAAGCCCGGCAAGCCGCTCAATTACGATCGTCTGCTCGCCGGTCGTCTTCAGGACGCCAATATTCTGATACATATCGGCGAGTTTCGTTTCATCGGTCCGGATCTGGGCTTCGAGTTCATTGATCTTTCCTTCGAGAAAATCGCTCGTTTTGCGACTTGTCCCGGTCCGCTTTTCCAAATTGTAGTTCGTAAAGGTTTCCGAAATGCCGTTCGCAACAAAGGCCGCAAGCTCGGGCGAATTGCTGGTGAAGGACACGTCGATCAGGCGAGTATCCTTGACCGTTACGCGCGATTCGCGGACCGGCTCTACGGTCAGATTTTTCTTAATGATCTCGACGTACGGCGCAAGGCGGACGGCCTCTTCAATTTCGGCGGCCGAAACAAGCGAAGAGTTGCCCCCTGATCCGCCCTTTTCCCCCTTGCCCAGATCAAGCTTTGACTCTTCGCGTGCAAGGCCTACCGCCTTCAACATCGAGCGGAGGGCGGAAGCCGACCCCTCGTTCTTAAGGCGCTGAAATTCTGGATTTGTGTCGAGATTATGTTCTTTTATGACCCTTCGCAAAAGTGATTCGCTGTTCAGCAACTGAAGCTGTGTGTTGAAATACGACGGGTCTGCCGTCAGAAGCGGCCGCTGCCGCGTGTCCAGTTCCGGATTGGTCTGTTCAAGGTCGACCTGGACCTGTGCCTTGGCCGAAAAGACATCCGGTTTTCGAGCGACGTAGATCGCGGCAAGCGTTGTCACCAACACCGCAATGCCCGCGACCAGCCAGATCCGCTTGCGGATGGCCCGCCAATAGTCCAGGATCTGGAAGCCCTCCTGAGCGTATGTCTCGCGATATGCGGGATAACGTCCCGCCGGGCCGACGATCTGCGGATCGAACTGTCGATCAAATTCGAAGAAATCGCTCTTCGGCTGTGGAACCA
>JADLDC010000114.1 GCA_020846885.1 Acidobacteriota bacterium
GAGTGTGCCTCTCGGTCATCTACAAAAATAAGGCAGAAACACGACCGGTAGGGAGTGTGCCTCTCGGTCATGTACAAAAATAAGGCAGAAACACGACCGGTAGGGAGTGTGCCTCTCGGTCATGTACGAATCTCACTCTAACACTACTAAACTTAGCTACAACTATGTTCTAGGCCATACGGCTTCGGCTTAACGGGGCACACTCGCTACGGCTCGTGTTTCTGCCTCAGGCGGAAACACGACCGGTAGGGAGTGTGCCCCTCGGTCATCTACAAAAATAAGGCGGAAACACGACCGGTAGGGAGTGTGCCCCTCGGTCATGTACAAATCTGAGTCTAACACTACTCAACTTCGCCACACATATGTTCTAGGCGATACGGCTTCGGCTTAACGGGGCACACTCGCTACGGCTCGTGTTTCTGCCTTAGGCGGGCACACTCCCTACGGCTCGTGTTTCTGCCTTAAAAATCGGGGAGTTCATCGCCCTGGCCGTTGATCGTGTAGTCTATCGCTCGCTCGACACTATTCGACTTCCACAAATATCGAGTGCTTCCGCCGCGTGACCAAACGCGCTGGTCCGGCGCAACTAGACCTGACTCGCGAAGTTCCCGTGTGGCATTGGCCTTAAAGGCATTCATCATCAGATTGGGCGGTATTTGCGCAACGGCTACTATGTGCGTGTGATTGGTTCTAACGTGAATTGCGGGCAGTCCGAAAAGCCGGTGATCGCAAACGTTCCGAATGGCCGATTCGACAACGGCTCGCTGCGGGCCGTTAAGCAAAAACGGCTCAGAACTCATGTTTCGATCCATTGTTACCGAATACACCGGATCGAGCCCGATCCGCTCGGCACCGTATAGATTTTTGCCGTGCCTGTCCACGGAACCTCTTTGGTCGCCGTGCAGCCACGTGCCGTGGGTCCTGATGGTGATCAGATATGCTAACGGATATTGGCTATCGTCCCATTCGTGATCTGACATATGTACAAGCTGCGGGGCACACTCCTACCGGTCGTGTCTCTGCCCGCGTCTCTGCGTTAAACAAATCCAAAATCGGAAATCCAAAATCCAAAATCCGACAAGGCACACTCCTAAAGCAGGCCTAAGGCCTTCAGGTCTTCGACCGGTTCGGTGAACGAGCATGAGCCGAATGAGATCATGCCTTTGCGGCGCAGTATCTCTAGCTGGGCGGCTGATAGGAAATATTCGCCCCGCCATGCTACGCCATCGTCGCGAAAGGCAAATATCTCGTCGAACTCTTCTTCCATCAGTTCTTCAAGCAGGGCGACGCGAAAGCTTTCGCGGGCAAACCCGGTCATCAGCAGAACGTTCAAAAAGCCGTGCATTGTTCCGCGCGGCGCGTTCGCGGCGTAGGTCAGCGGGCGAAAGCAGCGTATGGGATGGTGAAGCCCCGCCGTTGCCTTGAACGGCACATTTGCCGCCATGCATGTTCGCACAAACCGAACGATCTCGCGCGTCGGCGGAAAATCTTCATGTGTCGTGCCGCCAGACCGTATCTTTGCCCGCTGCCGTTTTATCGAAAGCATCGAAAGCAGCTCGGCAAAATTCTCGCCCGTTGAGATCTCAAAATATGTCGTCAGATCTTCCGGCAGGGCCGCGACCGTGTTCTCGATCTTTGAAACGGTGTTCGCCTTGACCTCCAGCGAATCGCACACGGCACGTCCGGCGTTCTGCGAATTGAACAGCTTGATCTCACGGATCGTGGCCGCGATATCCTCGCCCGCCAGCACGCTCAGCCGCCACGGGTCGCCGTCGGAGAATAGGTCCTCGCCGGCCTCAAGAAATTCATTAAGCCGCGCCACCGGCAAAACGAATCTGCCTAGCATCCAGCCGTGTTCCCCGGAACGATACTGCGCATAATTAGCGACCGCTTCTTTCATCGGCAAAAGCGATGGCGGAAACAATCCGGCGTAATCAACTATCTCCGCGAGCAGTGTGCTGATCGATCGTTTTGGGGGTAGGGCGGCGGCTTGAGCGTTCATTTTCCTCGTCTTATGGGCGCAAAAGTGTATCTTGAAATCATAAGGTTTCTTGCGTCATTATACAAAATGCGAATGCTTCCCGACGAACAACGGCTCCATCGTGCCTAACGCATAAGCCCATGCTGTTCTGCGGCCATCTTGCGCAAGATTTGCATCCTTGGATAACCTGCGTTATCTTGACAGCATTTCCGCATCCCGAATAATCAGGCCAGATGAGAGTTTTAGGTATCGACCCAGGCAGCGAAACGCTCGGTTGGGGTGTCGTCGAAGGCAGTGGGAACAAGTATTCGCTTGTCGAGTTCGGCGTCGTTCGGTCAAACCCGCGCCAGGCGTTCTCAAAGCGGCTCGCCAAGATCTTTGCCAGCGTTGATGAGGTGGCAGAACGCCTCCGGCCGGACGCAATGGCGATCGAAGAAGCTTTCTATTCGGTGAACGTAAATGTCGCGATGAAGCTCGGCCAGGTCCGCGGGATAATGCTGCTGATGGCAGAACAACGCGGGTTGTCGATCGCTGAATACGCCCCGCGGTTGGTAAAGAAAACGGTCGTCGGATACGGCAATGCCGAAAAACAGCAGGTCGGCGAGATGGTGCGGCTGCTGCTCGGACTTAAGGCTGCGCCCACGCCTCATGACGCGGCAGACGCCCTGGCGATAGCGATCTGTCATTTTCATCACGCCGGCCTCAATGAAAAGTTGGACAAGGCTATCCGCGGTGCCGGATAACACGTTCATGCGGTTGAAAGTATGAGCTCTTCTCGCAAAATTGGAACAGCATTGATGCTGATCATGTCTTTCGCATTTGCTGCCGATGCGCAACGGCGGCCGCGAACGACTGTGAAAAGGCCGGCTGCCCTATCCGCAAAGCCAAAAGAGACAGGCAGTTGGGCGGTTGTGATGGACGAAACGCTTTCGGTCCTGCGATCAAGGCCGAGCCTTTTTGCCGAGGCCGTCCAGCGAATGCGGCGCGGCAGAAAGGTGCGAATACTCGCTGTTGCCGAGGCCGACGGCGTCAAATTCTATCGCGTGTCCGCTCCGCCCGGTTATGCCGGCTGGGTACAGGCCGACGCAGTTTTCGGCAAATTCCGCGAGGGCGATGATGCCCGGTTAGCGCGGTTGATACAGGCATCGAGCGGCTTTGAACAGATCGAACTCGCGGCCGCCTTTTTTGAACATTTCCCGCAGTCTCAATTTCGTCCGGCGATCCTGCTCCTTTACGGCGATCTGTTGGAAGAAGCTGCCGCAAAACTCTCAAAGGATGCGTCCTCAAGGCTTAGCCGCCGAGAGATGGCCGCGTCCGCCGCTCCGCTTCACAGCTATTACCTCAACTTCAATATGCTCGACCGATATCGAAAGATCGGGATCATTTTTTTATTCAATCCAAATACGCGCCTTTATCATTACGAGGGAGCAAGTTGGCGTGAATTGACCGAGAAGTTCCCCGCGTCTGCCGAAGCGCTGGAAGCTGAAAAGCGGATGGCTTCTTTGAAAACAAAAATGGACCGCGGGAACGCAGCGACGCCGTAGGGCCGGCTTGTCTATCGTTCTATTCTAAGCGAGACCTCTGCCGCGACGCGGGCGTTGTTTTCAAGCAGTGCAATGTTTGCCGCCAGCGTCTTTCCGCCGCTGATCTCAGAGAGTTGAGACAGCAGAAACGGCGTTATCTCCTTGCCGCTGATCGAACTTTTCTCGGCGAGGGCCATCGCCTTTTCCAACATTGCTTCTAACTCATCCGCGTCGATAGCCGCGTGCTCAGGCACCGGCACGGCCAACACGACAGCGCTTCGCAGCCCAAGCTCATCCCGTGCCTTTAACACCGCCGCGGCCCCGCGATCTGTCTCAACGCGCCCGTCGATGGCTAGGCCGCTGGAACGTGAATAGAACGCGGGCAGTTCATCACATCCCCACCCAAGCACGACAACGCCGTATGTCTCAAGCCATTCGCGCGTTGCGGGAAGATCAAGCACAGATTTTGCGCCCGAACACACAACAAGTATCGGCGTATTCGCAAGGACCGGCAGATCGGCCGAAACATCATAGGCCCCGCCGCGGTGAACGCCGCCAATGCCGCCGGTCGAAAAGACACGAATGCCCGCAAGATCGGCTATCAAACTCGTCGTCGCGACCGTCGTCGCTCCGTTGCGCTTTCCGGCGATAACGAGCGGCAGATCGCGAACAGAAACCTTCCGCACATCCGTCGCGGTCGCCAATGACTCGATCTGTGCGTCGTTCAGCCCAACGCATATCTCACCGTCAAAGATCGCGATCGTCGCCGGCGTCGCTCCGTTCTCGCGAA
>JADLDC010000115.1 GCA_020846885.1 Acidobacteriota bacterium
AACGGCATTGCCACATTCAACGTTGGCGGCGGGATAGTTATCGACAGCGATCCGGCGAGCGAGTATGACGAATCAATGTTGAAGGCAAAAGCACTCCTACGGGTCCTCGGGGCACAGCCGGATGGCGCGGACCTCGCAGCCACCGCGCCGGGCCCTGCCCCCGCAATATCCGGCTAAGATAGATCGCCAGGGAACATTTTCGCGGGCTCGGTGTCTAAACCTCCATGACCGCAAAGGAGGAATGCCATGACCCGAGCCGTGATAAATGTTACCCCGCTGATCGATGTTCTCTTGGTGCTTTTGATCATCTTCATGATCATTACTCCGGTAAAACCCAGCACGTTCAAGACGAAAATTCCGCAGGAACCCGACCGCAGTATCCCGCCGCCCAACAACCATCCTGACACGCTGATCGTCAGCATCGATCTCAACGCCGGGCTTGCCCTGAACCAGCGGTCCGGCCTCGGGTCGATCACTGAACCCCAAAAATTGATCGAAGCCCTTCAGCAAACATTCGCTACGCGGTTGGAAAACTATGCTGGAAGCTCAGCGGTCCCGCATAATGTCTTTATCCGTGCGCCGCGTGAACTGGATTACGGCAGCGTGGTCAAAGTGATAGATGCCGTTAAGTTGGCCGGCGCAGACCCGATCGCCCTCCAGATCGACGATTTTCGCTGAACCCGAAATTATCGATCGCCATATCCGGCGGGCGGAAAACCCTAGAACAGCATCAAAACCCTGTGATATTATTTTGAAGGGCGCCGGTCTCCCGGCCGTTTTAGGCCGCCCTCCGTTAGTATCGCGTCAGGTCGATGGCCAACTATTACGAGACCCTGAAAGTTTCAACAAACGCGTCGGCGGCCGAGATAAAATCGGCGTACCGCCGCTTGGCGCGCAAACTTCATCCTGACAAGAACAACGGATCAGAAGCAACCGCGCGAGCCTTTGCCGCTATTGCCGAGGCCTATGAGGTGCTGCGAAATCCGGCTGAACGGACCCGCTATGACAAGAAGCTGCTGCAGGCCCAGATGAGCAGCGGCGCGAACGTTGATTCGGTTTTTGCATCGTCGAACAGCCACGCCAAACGTTGGCGGCAACTGGTTTACGAGCATAGATATAACGAAATAATAAATCGCATGATCGCAGATGAGCGGCGCGAGGCAATGGCCCTTCAAAAGGTTATCTTTCCGACCGTGGCCCTGTTTGTCTCAGCCCTTGTTGTAGGCATACTCAAACCTCAACTATTCGTAAACTCGGCGATCATTGGCAAGATAATCGTTGTGACGCTGTTTGTTGCCGGCGTAATACATCTGGTCCGCCGGATCAGGGAAGCGTTCGAGCGTTACACCTATGGCCTGAACGAACTTCATGACTCGATCCTCGACGGCAATGAACCCGCCGTAAAGCCGTATTCACGGCTGACCGCGTCGGCGTTCCTGCTGATCGGGTTTGGCCTATGCCTTGGCCTGGGCGTTCTGATCGGGAGCCAGATCCATTTCGTTCCCGGAACAATGCCCTCAATGTTTTCTACCCATTTAGGCCCTGAATTTGTATTCTATCCGCCGATCTTCGTACTGTTCGTCGATGTGATACATACGTTTGCCTTGCGTGTCGATTGACCCGCGATTTCACCGGGTCTTGACACCGGTGGTAAAGTTTTAAGTATGGCAGGTGAGGCCAGGGTTAGCATGCAGCCCACAGATCTTCCCTTGCGGTTCGTATCACGTCCCGACCAACCCTGTCACCACCATAGTCTAATGAATCCTCGGTTGGTCCTCTCGCCGCATCGTCAACTTGACAACAATTCGCCGGTTATCTATATTTTAAAATTCGTCTGTTGGTAGACCGAATAAACAATTTTACTGGTATCTGAATGGCAAATCATAAATCGGCAGAAAAGAGAGTAAGGCAAACCGAAAAGCGGAATGCGATCAACCGTAGCAGCCGCAGTCAGCTTCGGACAAAGATCAAATCACTGCGTAGTGCGATCTCGCACGGCGACAAGGCAGGAAGTGAAGGCTCACTTGGGTCAACGGTTTCCCTGATCGATAAGGCCGTGAACAAAGGCCTGATCCACAAAAATACGGCAGCCCGGTACAAATCGCGACTGACAAAACACGTCGCTAAGGTTTCTTAGGCCCGGAATTCAGTCTGGGATGATGATCCAGCGGGGGCAAGGCTTTGATCGCCTGGTCCCGCTTTTTTGTTTTTCTGTTAAACTTCCTTCGGCCAAAGCTACACACGACATTGGGATCAACGAGGAACTACAAGTATTACGACTTGATGATGGCGGCATTTGTTGCCGTCCTGCTTTGTTCCAACCTTATTGGCGTCCACAAGGTCTCGTCGGTCAACCTTCCCTTCTACGGCGAATATATTTACGGGGCCGGCGTTCTCTTTTTTCCGATCAGCTATCTTTTCGGCGATATCCTCACCGAGGTTTACGGTTATAAGCGTTCGCGAAAAGTGATCTGGGCCGGTTTCGGAGCTCTGATCTTTGCATCCCTGATGGCCTATGTAGTAAGCAGCCTGCATCCGGCCCCTACAATGTCGCCCGAGCAGCAGGCGGCGGTCAATCTGATCTTTGGCCAAACCCCGCGGATCGTGGCCGCTTCATTGATCGCATTCTGGGCCGGCGAGTTTGTCAATT
>JADLDC010000116.1 GCA_020846885.1 Acidobacteriota bacterium
CCGCTCCGTCGCTTTCGACCGAAGAACTCGAGTCGATGTCGATCCGAAAGCTGCCGGATGACCTCAGCGGCTATGTGACTTTCCTTCATCCGTGGATGAACGAGGTTGTGAACCAGATAGTGTTGATGCTAATGTTTGGAATGTTTGTTGCGGCAACTCTGATCGTCCTTAGGTTGAAAGATTGAGCCCGGCGAGGGAAAAGATCGGAGGATCAGGAATCGGCCCCGATTAGCTGTTTTAAGGTTAGAGATGAAAGCAGTTTGTTCAAAATTTATTCCATTTGCACTTCTTCTGGTTATCGCGGGCTTGCTGTCGGCTTGTTCAGGCGCGGCAAGTTCGCAGAATGGTCCGGCGAACCAAGCCGGTCAGAGCGGCCCTGAGGCTCCGGCTGGCGCACCTGGTTCGGGTTATCCAAAGCTTGCCTCAGCGGTCGCAGCGGCCGAGATCAAGGGGTTGGATGGGAATACCTTCACGCTTAATGACAAAACGGGCAAGGTGATGCTTGTCAATCTTTGGGCGACGTGGTGCGGCCCCTGCCGGTCTGAGATACCGTCACTCGTAAAGATGCAGGAAAGCCTCGGCCAGCAGGGCCTCGAAGTTCTGGGCCTTAACACCGATGACGAGGACGTGCAGCTGATAAACGATTTTGCGGCCGAGCTCAAGGTCAATTATCCGATCGCATATGCAGATACAACGCTGCAGGCGAATTTTTTAAAGATAAGCAAATTTCCAGGCATACCGCAAAGCTTTCTCATCGATCGCGACGGCCGCTTACGCGGGGTTTTTCGCGGCGCAAATCCCGCCGATATCCGAAAGATGGAAGAGGTTGTGCGGAAAGTTGTTAATGAAGATCCAACCCAGTGAAACCACTGATCCAAGCGGGGAACTGGGCCATATCACGCGGGCGTAACTCCTTCCGGAACTCCCGGCTCCACTAACAATGTCTTGAAACTTGCCAAGCTGACCAGGCCGGGTGCGGCCCCTTTCGGTTTGTTAACGAATTTTTTCTGTGTGTAGTGAACAGCGGCCTTTACCTGGGCCTTGCCCTGGCTATAGAAGGCGGCGAGCTGAGCCGCTTCGAGAAGCGTGCGGTGCGGGATCTCCGCCCGATTTGGATTGCGGATGACTACATGTGAGCCAGGATAATCGGCGGCGTGCATCCACGTATCGAGCGACTTTGCCACCTTGAATGTAAGCACGTCGTTATCTTTTGCCCGCTTTCCAACAAGTATTTCAAACCCGTCCGAAGAAGTGAACCGCCGTGCGACGCCGCCGGTTTCTGGAAGTTTGCGTTTGCCAGGTTGCGGCGCGGCCGGCTGTTTGCCGGCGATAGCCGTTTCCAGGAATTCGTTATCCCTTTCTTCGATAGCTTTTTCGATCGCCGTCCTTTGCCGTTCCAGTCCCTGCATTTCAGCATTTAATTTCTCGAGCCGCTGTGATAGTTGAGCGGCCGCGTTGCGGGCCTTTGTATAGCGGCGAAAATACTTCTCGGCAGTTTCGGTGACAGAATCGTTCTCGTCGGCCTGGACAGCGATCTCTGGAAGCAATTCGTCAAAATAATCTGTAACGATGATGGATGGCCCCTCGCGGCGGGCGGTCGCGACGTTGGATAGCAGCAGGTCACCCAGTCGTTTCCATTCTCCAGCGTCTCCGTGTGTAGTCAGGTCGTTTTGCAGGTTGGCGATAAGCTTTTCGCGTTTCCGCAACTCGCTCGCGATCTTTCCGGAAGCGGCACGGGCAACGCTTTCAAACTTCTGTTCAGCGGCCTGGGCGGTGTAAAAGGTGTCGAGCGATTCGGACGGAGTTTCGGGCCCGGCCGCAACCGCTTGATCGGCTGCCGCGGAGCGCTCTTCCGCTCTAACTGCCCGTTCAGGCGGCGCGTACTTTTCTCCGATCTGCTGGCCGTTACCGAGCGTGTCGCGCGCACGGTCGAGGATAAGATCGTCCGCACCGGTCAGAAAAACGTTTGCCGATCTGCCGGTGAGCTGCACGATAAGCGATAGGGCTTCGGCCGTGCCAAATTCATCCTCGGTATCCAAGGCGATATTGAGGACCCGTTCATTTGGGATCCGTTCGATCGATATTATTTCGGCCCCGGAGACGCGTTTCTTCAACGAGTGTGCGAACGGAAGCAGGCTGCCTGACGCCCTTTCAAGGTCCTTTAGCCGCCGTGTGATCAAATAGGCGGCGGGTTCCGCCGGCCTGATGTCGAGGTAAAGGTATCGTGAGCCAGACGGCCGCAGGTCGAATGCGATCTCGCCACGTCCGAGCTGAAAGATCCGGCCGAGCCGCCGGCCAGTAAGTTCGGCCGATAGCTCCGCGGTGATAAGGTCAAGCGTTTGCGTGTTCACTTGCAAAAAGAAGAAAGGCCGTCCAGATCGGCGGCCTTAATTACTGTGTAACCAAAGTTTACTTGTTGAGGCCCGCACACGAGCACGAGCGTAAACGCTAAAGCTCAATATTACGCCCTTGCTTACGCGCGGGCTTCGGCATCTACGATCAGGCCCCACGCACCAGGATCGTACCTGAGACAAGATCATGTGCGGCCCGACGCTCTTCATTAAAAAAGAGCGGCAAAAAGCCAAGCCCGCCCAGAACGAGCGAGATCAGATACACACTCGAACTGACCGCGGCCTGATGCAATGTCGGGAATTCGCTCTGTTCAATATCGACGATATCGAGCGAGAAGAGTTTCATTCCGAACGTCCGGCCAAGAATGGCGATCGACGCGGTCAGGTATATGAACATCACCGCCAGGAAAATGGCCGAGTAAAGCAAAAGGCCGTTCAGCGACGCCCAATTTTCGAACATGCCGATGAACGGCGAAAAAAGGACAAAGCTTGCAAAACCGCCGATGATCAGATCGAACAGGCCTGAGTTGAATCGCATCGACAGCGGCGCGAGATCGTCGATCTCGTCGGCTTCCGGCTCAACCACAGGCTCGTCGGTTTCAACGATCTCGGCCGGAGCGGCGGCTTTTTCTATTACGTCCGGTGCGCTGATCTCGATCTTTTGCGACCAATTCTCGCGCAAGCTGGGCTTCGGTTCTCCAGTTTCGGCCGGTTCGGCCATATATTCGGCCTCCGGTATCGGCACCAGTTTGTTCGTATCGTACCGCTTCTTTTCGATCTTTAGCGTCGAAACCAGACGCGGGCGAACGGCCGGGGCCGGTTCGGGTGCGTGCGATGCCGGGCGTTCGGGAAGATCGGCTGATCGGGACACGACGTTAAATGGATATGCTTTGCTGGCCGCGGCCTTGGCAACGCGGATGCCCTCGCGTGCTTTTTCGGTGGGCAGATAGCGGCGGCGCGATTGCTCAATGCGTTTGAGCGCGTTGGCAACCTTTAGATCGACGGCGTTCTCCGCTTCCTGATCCTGTTGAACTTTCAGCGCGGCGGCGGTACGTCCGGTACGTGCGACGGGCGAGACGGCATTCGTCGCGATCGGCTCCGCGGCGACGCGGCCGGTGCGTTGACGGACCGAATTTTGCAGCTGTATCCGCCATTCCGGCATCGATGCGTTAGGATTTTTGAATTCCGCCAGCGTCTGGCTGGTCTTTTTTACGGCCAGGTCCGCGGTGTGGCTGCGGCGGACGACAGGTTTGACCTCTGAAACAGCCGGACGCGGAACTTCCGGGACTTCTGGTATTTTTCGTTTCATGGGGGTTGAGATAGGAGTAATGCTGGCGGCAAGTTCTTCACGAACGGAATCGTTCACCATAGCTCCGCACCTGAAGCACATCGACAAATTCGGCGCGAGTTCGCGTTGGCAGACGGTACACTTCATAGGCTTTAATAGATCAAGAAATGAGCGTGGTTTGTGTGAGCCCTTGGGTCGAAAACAGAAAGAGATTATCA
>JADLDC010000117.1 GCA_020846885.1 Acidobacteriota bacterium
GCCCAAGATCGGGCGGAGCGGGTTCAGGTATCTCTTTCGCCTTCTCAGGGTCGAGTTCCTTCAGTTTGTCCTTTGCCGACTGGGCAGCGGGGCTCAACGGGACGGGCTTCCCTTCCATATCCTTTGCTTCGCTCGCTGATTTAACGATATTGAAGAGCAGATCGACGGCTTCCTGCTTCTTGCCCTGCTTTTCGTAGATCTTGGCAAGTTCAAGGTTGAGCACATCCTTCGGCACAATAGGTGCGGGCATATCGGCCAGTTCTTTGTAGATAACCGCCGCCTCATCGAGTCGTCCGTCTTCTACGCGGGTTTGCGCAAGGGCAAATTTTGAGAGCTTTCCAACCTCATCACTCTTTTTCCCAAGTTCTTCAAGCTGCTGGATCCCGACGGCCCTATCGAGAACAAGCTGATTGACCGCAATAAAATATTTCGCCTTTTCGGCCGCAGCGCCGCTGAATTCATCGACGACCGCTTGAAATTCAGGTATCGCGGCCTGAGAACGCTCTTTGGCTGAAGCGAATTGCTTGGTCGTCGATCCCATTGGGGCGGGGTTGCTGCTGATCACGGCGTCAGACGTTTGTATCGCCTTGGCCAACGCAGCCTGGGCGGCCGCGTTGGTTCGCGAACTCCACACAAAATAAACGCCAACAAGGATCGCGACAACGACCAGAGCACCAAGCCCGTAGATCAAGGCCCGCTTTTGTCCTTCAAGCGATTTCCCGACTTCCTCGAACTTTTTGCCTACGTTGTGCTGAAAGCTGTCCTGGTAGCGTTCAGCCGCTTTCGCGCCCGCCTGCGGGGCGACCGTGGTTACTACGCTTCTCTTTTTTCGTGCCATTGGTTAAAACTGCAAAAACGGGTTGCTTAATCGTTGTATAATTGTGATAGCCGACTTTTTCCAAAAGTATTAAGGTATCGCAAAAGTCGGCATAGAGCAAACCAATTCCGTTCGTGGAGGCTCCAAACAGGCGGTTGGCCGCACTTTTGAGAAGTGAGAAAGGCCGGCAATACAGGAATGATAAAATTCTCGGGAACAAATTTTGAGAAACGGTGTCTAACATATCGAGCCCGCGTGAAGACGGCGGCTCGAAGTTCAGAACCTCCCGAATGAAGACAGGTGAGGCGGAAAGGATGTTCTTCAGCAGGTCGATCGCATTTGACGAAGATCAGGTCGATATCGGTGCAGCGGTAGAGGTATCTTCCGTTTTTCCGAACGCCGAAGAACGGTTCATTGAAAGATTAAAGGCCGGCGACGCACGGGCGTTCGACGCATTGGTATGCAGGTATTCAAACGATGTGTTCGCGTTGCTTTACCGCCTGACCGACGGCTCGGAAGAAGCGGCCGACCTTACCCAGGAAACTTTCCTGAGCGCCCTTACCGCCATCAAGGGCTTTCGTGGTGAGGCCGGCGTAAAAACATGGCTCTTCCGAATTGCGATCAATCACTCGCGGAACCGCTTTCGATGGTGGAAACGCCGGCGGCGGGACGTTACCGTTTCGATCGATGCCGAGATCGGACAGACGGAGCGAAAGGTCCACGAGACGATCGCCGATAAACGCCGCGACCCGGAGGAAACGGCGATCGCGAACGAACGGGAACGTGCCATGATCGCCGCCCTGAACCAGATGTCTGAGATATTTCGCGAAGCCATCATTCTTTGCGATATCGAGGGGTTCAGTTATGAGGAGATCGCTTCGGCGCTTGACGTGAACATTGGGACCGTCAAATCGCGGATCGCACGCGGACGCGAGGAACTGAGACGCAAACTCAAGGATTTTTGAAAAGTAGTGCTGAATGACTGGCTCGCCCCGGTTTATCTTTGAAGACGTAACTATCGGTGCCAAACGAGGTCGAAGAGAACGGTGTTTGCGGGCGGTTTGGAAGAACGGTGCATGGCTGCTTTTTTGATATAGATCAGCAACAAATCTAGCTCAAAAGCCATCATCGCAATGCCTTAGCGGCCGGCAGACGCAGCGTTGTTCCCTGCGATCAGGGAACAGCCGGGGTCAGCGAGTCATTCAGCACGTATCAACGGTGGAGGATAGGAGACCGACATGCCGGCCTCCTCTAAAACCAATGAAATGCAGAGATCTACAATTTATTCTCCCGCTTTACCCGGACAACGTACTGAGTGAGGCCGAGCAAACTGCGGCGGAGCAGCATATGGACAGTTGTCCTGTCTGCCGCCAGCGTTTGGCCGAGCTTCTGGAGGTGAGGAACAATTTCCGCGCTGTCAGCCGGCCTCAGCTTTCGCGGGCCGCAATAATGGGCCTGCGGCAAGCGATGGCGGCAAGCGTCGATGTTGCCGCCGGGCGCCAGATCTTTCAACCGGTCAAGACGCGACGCCGTTGGGCTGACGTTTGGCTCATGCCGTTCGCGGTCGGTTCGATCAGCTCGCTCGTATTAGGCTTCACGCTCCTGTGGGTAATAATAAACGGTGAGATACAGCCGAGAAACAGTGATCTTGCTGGGGGCAGATCAGCAAATACGACAATCCTCTATCCCTATTCGCCTTCATCCCCGCTTGCAGATGCCGATCTGAATCCGCTTGAGTACGCGAGCTCGCGTGCTGAATGGTCGCAGGAATCTCCGAGTATCAACCCGCAAGGGTCGCTCGTAGCTCTGACCGAGAATCTTTTGAATGAGGTAAAGGATAACGATGAGGTCACGGTCGTTGCGGACATATACGGCAACGGCTCGGCATCGATCGCACAGGTGATCGAACCGTCTGCTGACACAAGCGCGGTGCGTCAGCTTCAGCAAGCGCTCGAATCCTCGCCTTCATCGGCTTTCGTCCCGGCCAGCTTTGATCAGCGGATCGAACCAATGCGAGTGGTGCTCAAGATCCAGAGTGTCAGCGTCAGCACAAAGCTCCGATGATCCAGAAATTCCCGCGGCTAGGAATTGTCGATGGTCTTTTTCAGCGATTCCGCAAGGCCCTTATCAAGCGGCAGCAGCGTATCATACTGCTCCATCGCTCCGGCCTTGTCCTTCTTGATCAGGAGGATCACCCCAAGGTTGAAATACGCCCGGCTCAATTTCGGGTTCAGGGCGATCGCCTTTTTGTATGCCTCCAGAGCATTGTCGTTTTGCTGGAGGTCGGCGTAAACATTCCCTAGCGTATAGAATCCGTCCGCATCTTCAGGCTTATCTTTTGTATAGGCCTCCATGCTCGTCAGAGCACGCTTTAGGTACTTGTCCGCGTCTGATCGTTTGCCGAGCTCAACGCTGACTCGGGCAATATAGAAAAGACTTTCGCCATCTTCGGGTGAAAGCCGCAATGCCGAATTGCACGCGCCAAACGCCAGTTCGGGCCTCTTGGCCTGGTAATACGCCCGGCATAGGTTGGTATAAGCGACCGGATCATTCGGCAGCAACTGAGTGGCCGAGGTCCCGGCGGCGATCGCATCGTCGTTCCGCTTAGCGAGGCTGTAGAACATCGCAAGATCTTTGTACACCTCGCCGTTCGTAGCATTCAGGCGACGGCCGGCCTCAAGTACCTTGATCGCTTCATCTATCTGGTTCTGGCTTCGATGAAGCTCGGCAAGTTGGCGGTACGATTCCAGTTTGTCCGGCCGCGATTTCAGCGCCCGCGAGAATGCGTCTATCGCGTCAGGTATCCTATGCTGCGCATAGCGGGCCTTGCCAAGCAGAAGGAGCGCGTCCGCCAGAAATTGGGTGTTCCGCTTAATGGCTTCTTCCGCCGCGGCGGCCTGTCCCACGATATCGCCCATCTTCGATTTGGCCTCGGCGACCTTGAAATACAGGTCTGCGGGATTCGGCGACCTTGGTATCGCCTTCATGTAAGCATCCGCTGCCTTGGCAAAATCTCCCTTTCGATAGAGCAGATCTGCCGCCGCCATCTGAAATCGGTAATTGTCCGGATCGTCCGCAAGGATCCGGTTGACATCAGCAAGTGCGTCGGCGTACCGGCCAAGCTTGTCGTAGGCCTCCCAACGAACGCGGGCTATATCAAGCGGTTTCTGGCCGTTCTTTAGTGCCAAGTCGAGTTCCGCCGCGGCCTGGGCATATTCCTCAAGAAAAAGATGGGCCTTACCCTTTCGAAACCGAGCCTCTCCGTCATTCGGCAGCGTCCCAAGGGCCTGAGCGTAGTTCGTAACGGCCGTTCGATAATTTCTCTGATCAAATGCCCTATCACCCTCGCGAATGAGCTGTTCCGCCCGCTGACGCTCTTTCTTTGACTGCGCTAACGTGGGCTGTGTGAAAACCCCAGCCGTCACCAGCATCAGCAGCAGGGCAACATATTTTCCAAATGATATTCGACTCATCTCGTTAGCTCCTAAACCTATGGAAGAACGGTCGGCCGCGGGGCCGGTCCGCGTTTTGGCGTCGATCTCGGCGCCGGGGTCGCCCTTGGTGTTTGCGGACGCGGGGTCGGGCGCGTATCGTCGCGGTCGGGCACGTTCTCTGGTGTTCTCTCGGGTGTAGGCTCGACCAGAACACTGTTTGCATTGCTGTTGGTGGAACTGTTCGTGTTGCCGACGTCAACATTTGAATTGCTCTCAACTGTCGGCTCAGGCGATGGCGTAGGGGCCACCGTCGCCTCGGGGGTCGGCTCCGGCGTCGGAGTAGGTTCCTCCATTCCGGGCCCGAACGCCATGTACGCCCAAACCCCGCCGCCAACTACCGCCGCCAAGACCACGATCGCCGCTAATCCGCCGATCAAGGCCAACATAGTGCCCGAAGACTTCTTTGGCGGCGCCGCGACAACATGTGCCGGGGCCGCTTCGGCCGAAATCACGTTTTCCTCCGCCGGCCGGAAAGCGGCTGTATCGAACCGGTCGGGTGCCGGTTCTTCAGACGGTCGCGGCTCGTCATCAAAAAATTCCGGCACATCAGGCATTCCGTTTTCCGCCGGGGGCACAGGCGGAGCCGCGCCGGGATTCTGGTCAAGGGCAATGAACGGTACTGTAGCACCGGCTACGAAACCGCCCGTCCCGCCAGGCGATGGTAGAAAGTCCGACGGCGCATCGGAACGATGCTGCTCTTCAAAACTGTCAGATCCCGAAGCCGCGGCCGGCACCGACGGATCGGAAGCTGCCTCCGGGATCGAGTGGCTGCCGGCGATAAAGACTTCAGTCTTGATTCCCGACTGATTTGTGTCGTCCGCTCCCGGGACGAACGCTCCATAGGCCATTGTTGCGTCAAGGTCCGCTGCAGGTTCCGGCTCACTCGCTCCGGGTTTCCTGTCGCTTTTCCCAGATCGGCTGTCCACCGGCGAAGGGGCCGGTTCCTTGGCGGCGTCTTCGGGCGCCTTGGCTGCAGGCACCACACCCGCGGCCGCGGCCTGCTCCGCCGAAAAGGCTACCGTACTTGCTGACGTTGCCTGCTGAAGTTCATTGAACGCCTTGCGCAAAACGCGCTGCATTTCGCGGGCGTTCGCATACCGCTTGTCCTGACTGACCTCCATTGCGCGAAGAAGGACCTCAGAAACGACACTTGGAACTTCTACATTAAGTTCATGCGGCGGCGTTATCGGGTCAGGCAAGCTGTTAAGCATTGCATCCGCCCGTGTAAGGGCGTCCACCGGCACGACATTGGTAAGCAGCTGATATAACGTCGCTGATAAGGAATACAGATCGCTTCGCGGGCTTGTGCCTATGCCGCGGATCTGCTCCATCGGAGCGTAATGTGGCGTGTAGCCGACGACGCTGCCCGTACTGCCCGACTGTGAAATGTTCGTATGGCCCGTCGAGGTTTTTGACAGTCCGAAATCGAGGAGAATTATGTGGTTCTCGTCGGTCAGCTTCAGATTCTGCGGCTTGATATCGCGATGAATGATCGGCGGTTCATGGGTGTGCAGATACGATAATGCATCTAGCAGTTGATCGGCCCAGAACAACACCCAGCTTACCGGAAAAGGTTTTCCGGCCGACTCAAGCCGTTTGGACAGGTCGTCGCCGGAGATGTGTTCCATCACCAGGTACTGCTCGTCGCCTTCGCCGAAATGGTCGCTGACCTTCGGC
Organism: Acidobacteriota bacterium; assembly: GCA_020846885.1. Classification (GTDB taxonomy): domain Bacteria; phylum Acidobacteriota; class Blastocatellia; order Pyrinomonadales; family Pyrinomonadaceae; genus OLB17. Next base: position 5,989 of record JADLDC010000117.1, read on the forward strand.
AGTACCGGATGGCGCATTCGAGCAAGCGTGCGGGCCTCGCGTTCGAAGGCGTTGCCGAGCATCTCATCACCGGCAAAAAAAGTGCGCTTTAGTGCCACGGCACTGCCCAGGCGCTGATCGACGGCAAGATATACTTCCCCCATGCCGCCTTTCCCGATAAGGTGAACGACCAGGTATCTGTTCTGGATCAGGGTATTTTGAGCTAATGGTTTCATCAGATTACGGGCATCACGCCAAGCCGCTTCGCCCTGTCTCTTCGTTTACCTGAGAATTTTCTTTTGCCTTTGGGCAAACCGCGGAAAGGACTACCGCCAAACATCTTAATATACGTCAGGCACCGATTGCGAGGCTAAAGCCGAGGGCTTTCCGGCGTGCTGCCAGCATCTCGTTCCCTTTGCCTTTACCCTTCGCGAGCACGGTGTGCCCTTTTTTGTCATTGCGCCGCAATAATATGCTGGCTGCCAGGCTGGCCCGTTTTCGGTCGGAGGGTGGTCCGACCCGGAAATTGGGGCCGCCGGAGCCGGTGCGGCGGGTGTCACATCGCTCGCCGAAACAGTCGCTTCGGTTCCATCTCCCTTTTTGATGCCGTTTTTTTGTTCTGCGCCGACTTCTATTTTACGAAGAGGTCCGGGTAAGGTAGATGATAGGGGCACTATCTGCTGCTGCTCCGGCCCGCCTATCCAGACCCCAAAGCCAAATATCCCTAGCAAAACTCCTAGTCCAACTATCGCACGCGGCATCCAATCGTATTTTTGATGTTCAGACGCACAGACATCGCAAAACCGGCGGCTTGTTAGTAAACTCCACTCTGCGCGCTCGATCTTTTCTCCGCAGCTGCAGCAGAAATTCGGCTTAAAGAGCATCGTTAGGGCAAATAGGCAGTATGCAACTCCTTGCGTTTCAATGCGAGGGACGCATTGAGTGAACAAAATATTATAGAACAACTTGCCGCAATATGTTAAGGAAAATGTGTTACCGCCTCACATGCAACCGGATTTTCCTAAATCGCGTCTGATTGGTAGAATTTTTTATGCTGAAGCGAAGCCTCCTCGCAACTATTCTTCTTGTCTCCGCATTTTCCGGCGCTTTTGCCCAGGATGACGACCCAATCAAGGTCGATTCGGCGATCGTCCGTGTAAATGTGGGTGTCGTTGACCAACGCGGCAGGCCGATGATGACGCTTGGCAAGCAGGATTTCAAGGTGTTTGAGGACGGAGTACCGCAGGAAATACTTCGATTTGAAAACACTTCGGCGCCTTTCAGCGTGGTGATGCTGCTCGATATGAGCGGCTCGACCAAGAGTTTTCGCCAGAATATTCAGCTTTCCGCCGCACGGTTTCTCGACGCTCTCGCGCCCGATGACCGGGTTGCTGTTGTTGAATTCTACAGCAAGATCAATCTGCTCAATGACTTTACGACGCGGCGTGACACGGCGATGCATTCGATCTCCGTCGCCAACGGGGCTGGCGACACCGACCTGTACAAGGCCCTGCTATTCGCGCTCGACCGGCTTTCAAAGGAGAATAGCCGCCGTAAGGCGATCGTTGTTTTGACCGACGGTGTCGATACTCAAATGCGGAACGAGGACCGCAAACTACTCGCCGGCCTGCAGCCGGAGGCAATGGCGACGGCGATAAAGCCTGAGGCTAGCGAATCACTAAGACGGATATTGAGCCGGTCTGATCTGCAGGGAGTTACGATCTATCCGCTCGCGTTGCCCACGGGCAATCCGGCCAGGCTTGTCGATCCGACACCGCTCCAGTTCGCGATGTATTCGGCCGCAAGGTCGCGGCTTAACCTCATTGCCGAACGGACAGGCGGGACCCTAAACGCGATCGAGCGGCTTGATCAAATGGCAACCCTTTATGCGGCGGTAGCCGCCGATCTGCGAACGCTGTACACCATCGAATACACGCCGACAAACCTGAAACGCGACGGCAAATGGCGTCAGATCAAGGTCGCGGTCTCAAATCCCGACCTTGTCTCAAGATCGAGGACGGGCTATTACGCCAGATAAGGTCAACGAATGCAGCTGCGACATAGATAGCCTTTCGACCTTTTGTTGATTGCCCGGCTTCGCCACCACGAAACTCATGAATCAAAAACCAAAACTCACGAAGCAGGAGCCCTAGTGAATTTGACGACATTGCTTTCAATACACACTGCGTTTGGAGAGCGGAATACCTGTTGAACTTGACACCTGCATCCGCCGTATGTAGCCTATATTTTCGCTTTGGGCACCCGTAGCTCAGCTGGATAGAGTACTTGACTACGAATCAATACGCCTAACCTTTCACTACTTATCACTCCTTTTTATTTCCTGAGAATATGGGTCTTTGCCGGTCGTACTGATAAGCTGCAAAC
>JADLDC010000118.1 GCA_020846885.1 Acidobacteriota bacterium
ATATGTCAAAGTCCTTAAACGGCGTAGTGATCTTTTTCTTTCCGCTAAGCTTTTTGTCTAGTGCCAGTTGTCCGCGATTTTCCGGAGCTTGTCCGGGCGGTTGGATCCAAACGACATAAAACTTGCGTGAAGGTGTCAGTCTTTCGGGTGGGGCCAGATTTCGGACCTGAAAATCAACGGTCGTGTTGCCGTTGCGGTCTTTGCTGATCTTGCCCGATGCCGTCGCCGCCGGAACTGCCGGATTGACCGTAAAATTGACCTTTTTGTCACAAGCGGCGACAAATAAGATCGATGCCGCGATAATTGATGTCAAAATATATTTCATAAAAATTATTGTTCTAATTTAAAGATATTGATCTGCAACATCGGTCCATGGAGAACTTTTTATCTCCGGAATGCGAAATTGTCAGTCTTTATTCTAAGGAAACGCGAGGCTCGGCTGCGAGCGTAAGAACACTCGAAGAACACAGGTGTTTTCGCTTGCCTTTCGGATAACGTGGGGTCGTTATACTCTTTATCATGAAACAGATCGGTCAATGCGAGATATGAGTGATCAGAGGTTATTGCTGGTTGTTGGCGCGGGCGCGATAGTCACGCTGATATTGCTCGAATCGCTTTACGGCACTGGTCAGCTGCGTTATTTCGTGTATGTGCTCGTCGGCTTGTTCATTATTTTCGGTGGCACCGCCGCGATATTGTGGGCGGCCCGATTGGAACGAAAGGCGAAGCGGTCGGACGAACTGGACCATTTGAAATCGGAGTTTGTAAGCCGCGTTTCGCATGAACTCCGCACCCCGTTGACAACCATCAAGGCCCTGACGCGGCTGCTGCTCCGCGGTGAGGTCAGTGAACAGAAACGACGCGAATATCTCGAAACGATATCGATCGAATGCGACCGCCAGATAGATATGATCTTAAATCTGCTCGATCTGTCGCGGATCGAAGGCGGCGTATTTCGCCTCTCCGTGGAAAAAGTAGAGGCCGCCGATGTAATTTCATCGTGCGTAAAATCGGAGATCGCGGCGGCGGAACGACGAAGCCATAAATTGCAGGTCAAACCGATCGGAGACCTTCCACCGATCTGTGCCGATCCTAAACATCTGCGACGCGTCTTCTCTAACTTGATAGAAAATTCGATCAAGTACACTCCAGACGGCGGATCGATCACACTTTCGGCAGAACTGGACGGAGACAACGTCGCTCTTCGTGTAACGGACAACGGCCGAGGAATACCGAAGGCCGATCTTCCTGTCCTATTTGACAAGTTTTATCGCGGCGACCCAGCGCCGCATTCGACGGCGTTGGCCGGGGCCACATCAAATGATGCATTTCTGGATGACGCAGATGTATCCGGCGTGGGTCTCGGCCTATATCTTGCCCGGGACGTGTTGGTGCGAATGGGCGGAAAGATAAGTGTTGAAACCGAAGTTGGCGTGGGAAGCACCTTTACCGTGCACCTTCCGGTCTGGGCCCCTGGCACATGCGGCAAAACTGAAAACGAGGTGAAAGGAAATGCCAGATCGATTGTTAGTGGTTGACGATGATGCAAGCCTGCTTCTGGCGGTTTCAGAAACAATGCGGGCCGAAGGATATGTGGTTGTGACGGCCCGCCGCGGTGCCGAAGCACTTGTGCGAGTTGCCGAACGTCTGCCCGATCTGATCATTAGCGACATCCGCATGCCGGGTATGGATGGGTATCAACTGGCCCGGCATCTCCGCTCGGCCCCGCATACGCGCCTCGTCCCCATCGTATTTCTGACCGCAAAGGATGAAACGGCCGATCGGATCGCCGGATTTCGCTCTGGCGTAGATGCATACATCACCAAACCGTTCGAACCGGAAGAATTGGTTGCGGTCGTTGCCGGAATTCTCGAACGTGTCGAACGCACGCGCGGCGACCTGGCCCGTCTGTTTGGCGAAAACGATAAGGAAGCCGCATTTGAGCGGGATGAGGAATTGACCGACGCCGAATGGCGTGTAGCAAAGGCCGTCGCTCAAGGTTTGAGCAACAAGGAAATTGCGAAAGAACTCAGCCTCAGCCTAAGAACCGTCGAAGGCCATATAAGTCACATCCTGGATAAAAAACATCTAAGCAACCGGGTTGAACTTGCCTTGTCTATCGCAGGCCGCAAGGTTTCAGATCCATGATAGATCTTGTTCTTGATCCCGCTTAGCAAGAACGCTCACGTTAGTTGACCCGCATGAGAGGGCGAACCGATGCCTCCGGATGCGGATTAACGGCAGTCACGCGGTGCTCGTCAGGCACTCATTTTGTCATGGTCATTCGTCAATCCAAATGCCTCCAATTTTACGCGGGTCGATCCATAGTCCAGATGGTGAATGCTGTTTATGCCGAATGAATCCGCCACATCAACAAACATCGCCGTGTTTTCGAGATATACAATTTGCTCAGCCGGCGTCTGCGCAATATCGAGCGCAAAACGATAGATACTCGGATCGGGCTTTCGCGTACCGACAAAGCAAGACGAAACAAAGGCATCAATAAATTCAGCCAAACCAAACTTGCGGATCCTATACGCATTCAACTCACGCGCTTCGTTGCTGACCACGATCGTTTTCAACCGATAAGATCCCTTGAGCCCGCGTACCAGATCTATCATCTCAACATCCGCCGCGGACTGTGCGAACATAAACTCGCGAAACTTGTCTCGAGAAAAGCTGCGCTGCTTATAGAAAACGGTTCGGTTGAGATATTCTTCCAGCGAAAGTTTGCCCTCCTCATAAACCGCAAATATCAGATCGTGCCGTTCCTCCATTTCGGCGTGGTCGAGATCAAATCGCTCCACCGCGCGTTTGCGGGCGTGCCTATTCCACCCGTCGGTAAGCAGCACGCCGCCAATATCCAGAAACAAACACTTGATCTGTGGCTTTTGTTCCATGGTTCTTTCCTAAAATGACACTGCATCCCCTCAAGCAAAATATTTACCAAGATTTGCCGGACACGCCTCAATATCGCTGAATACCCTATCTATATCTTACAACTTACAAATTCTTTTACGACTTCAGTGCAGATAATGAGCAAGCTATTGCCGCCAAAGTGCTATCAAGATCTGATCTGCCGTGGGCGGCCGAGATGAAACCGGATTCGAATTGTGATGGAGGCAGGTATATCCCACTCGAGAGCATGGCCCGGAAAAACGAGGCGAACATCTGAGTGTCCGACCCCTTCGCCCCGTCAAAATCCGTGACCGGACGATCCGTGAAGAACAACGTGAACATAGATCCGACGCGGTTCACGGTGTATTTTTGTTCAGCTATGTTCAAGAGATCTTCAATGCCGTCCGCAAGGTACTTTCCATTTTCTTCAAGCCGTTGGTAGAACTCGGGGCTTTCGTCGATGACCTTTAAAGTCTCAATGCCCGCGGCCAATGTCACAGGATTTCCCGAAAACGTGCCTGCCTGATAAACTGGCCCGGCCGGGGCGACCATCTCCATAATGTCCCGTCGGCCACCGTAGGCACCGACCGGCAGGCCGCCTCCGATTATCTTGCCGAGCGTCGTCAGATCGGGCGTAATACCAAAAAGCTGCTGCGCTCCGCCGCGAGCAAGGCGAAACCCGGTCATCACCTCATCAAAGATCAAGATGATGTTTTCTTGAGTGCATATGTCACGGAGGCCTGCCAGAAACTCGCCGCCGGCCGGAACACAGCCCATATTGCCGGCGACCGGTTCGATAAAAACGGCGGCGACCTCGCCCTTATGCCGCTCAATAACACGTTGGACCGACCCAATGTCATTGAAACGAGCGGTAACGGTATCGCTCGCCGAAGAACGCGTTACACCCGGGCTGTCGGGCAAACTGAGTGTTGCGACGCCCGATCCGGCCTTGATCAAAAATGAATCGCCGTGGCCGTGATAGCAGCCTTCGAACTTGATGATCTTGTCGCGGCCGGTAAAGGCCCGTGCAAGTCGCATCGCGCTCATTGTCGCCTCGGTCCCGGAGTTTACCATCCTGACCGATTCGACCGACGGCATGAAGTGTTTTATCAAGCTGGCAAGTTCGATCTCCTGCTCGCAGCATGCGCCAAAGGTTGTTCCGTCCTCGACCGCTCGCTTGACGGCCTCGACAACCCGATCATGCGCGTGCCCAAGTATCATCGGCCCCCAGGCACCAACGTAATCGATAAACTCATTCCCGTCCGCGTCCCACAAGCGCGGGCCTTTCGCTTTGTTGATGTACAGCGGTTCACCGCCGACGGCGTTAAATGCCCGAACAGGCGAGTTTACGCCGCCGGGTATATGCAGTTTTGCCTCAGCAAATAGTTGTTGACTCGTATCCGTATTCATTTATCCAATTCCGCCGCCGCTTCTTTTGCAAAGTATGTGATAATTACGTCCGCCCCGGCCCGCTTGATCGAGGTCAAGGCTTCCATCATTGCCGCCGTGCCGTCGATCCAACCGCGTTCCGCCGCCGCCTTGATCATCGAATATTCCCCGCTCACATTGTAAGCCGCGACCGGGACATTGAACTCGTCCTTTGTCCGCCGGACGATGTCGAGATACGCCAGCGCCGGCTTGACCATAACGATATCCGCTCCTTCGTGAATATCGAGCACGATCTCACGGATGGCTTCATCGGCATTGGCAGCGTCCATCTGGTACGATCGTCGATCGCCAAATTGCGGGGCCGAATCTGCGGCCTGACGAAACGGCCCATAGAATGCCGACGCGAACTTTGCCGAATATGCCATGATCGCCGTGTTCGCAAACCCGTTCTCGTCGAGTTTCTCCCGGATCGCCGCCACACGGCCGTCCATCATGTCCGAGGGCGCGACAATGTCGGCCCCGCTTTGTGCATGCGTCAGCGCCTGTTCGGCGATCAAGTCGACCGATTCATCGTTCACGACCTCGCCGTCGCGGATCACGCCGCAATGGCCGTGCGTGGTGTATGCGCACAAACATACGTCGGTAACAACAACTATGTCGGGAAAGCGGTCTTTGATCGCACGTACCGTCGCCTGCACGATCCCGTCCCGTGCGATCGCCGCCGAACCGGTCTCATCTTTCACCGCTGGAATTCCAAACAACAAGATAGAATTGATCCCGACGGACAAAAGTTCCTCGCATTCGCGCAGAACATTGTCGATCGAAAGCTGGTGAATGCCCGGCATCGAAGTGATCTCACGCTTTACATTTTCGCCGGTGGCGACAAATAGCGGAAAGATCAGATCGCTTTTTGCAAGCCGCGTCTCGCGGAACATATCACGCAAGACCGCGGTGCGCCGAAGGCGGCGGGGCCGCGACACTGGAAGATCCGTTTGGATAAAGTTACTCATTTATTAATGCGCCGCGGCCGTCAATGATCGATACCGCTGAAACTTAAGCACGGCGTTTGCAAGGTCCGCTGCGTCCGGTTTTTCTGAGATGAGATCGACGCGAATATTTGCTCTCGCAAAGTATTCAGCTGTCGTTTTCCCTATCACAGCGACCTTGGTGCCGCACAGGAGGCTGGCACCGAACTGGCTGAGGAAACTCGCGGCGCCGCTCGGGCTAAAAAAGCATGCGAGCGCGATCTCGCCGCGTTTTGCAAGCGACACGACCTTTTCGCGGAGAGCCGGCCCGACCAGCATCGTTTCGGTGCGATAAACCACCGTTCGCTCGACCGTCGAGATAGGCGATAGATGGTCAACGACCGTAGGAAGAGCATTTTCGCCGCATATAATGAGGAAACGCTTATTCGCAAGCTCAGCGGGTGCTATTGCATCGAGCATTTCCTGTACGGTCCCCGCTGCGGCGTCGCCATATAGATCAAAACCCTCGTTCTTCAGAACATTGAAACCGCGCTTGCCAAAAACGTAAACCCTGCCACGAAACCGAAGGTCGTATTCGCGATGCTTCTTTCGGAATATCTCGGCGGCCTTTCGGCTGGTCAGAAAGATGCCGTCGAAAGAGTCAAGCCGCTGTAGCTTCTCTTCGAGGTCCAAAACGTCTTCTTTCTGCGAGGTCCGAATTGTCGGGCAATTGATCACCGTCGCGTCGCCCGCTATCAGCATTCGGCTAAAATCTTCAAACTCACGGATCACCAACACGTTCATTAAATTACCTCCAGGTCCGATGCGGCAAGATCGCTCTTTGCTCTCTCCAGGATCCTTTCCACTCCTTTGTCTTCGAAAATTTCGGCAAGCGCGGTCCCAACGATCGTCGGTTCCGCGGCATTTCCGCGCAGCGATCCGCGGATAACCTCTGTCCCGTCCAGGTCGCCCGCAAAGCCTCGCACCAGAATATCGTCACCATCAAGTGTCGCAAGGGCACCGATCGGCGCCTGACATCCGCCGTCGAGCCGATGCAGAAATGCTCTTTCGGCAAAGACACATTTTGCGATCGATAGGTCATTGATCGCAGAAACGATCGAGGCCAGTTCCGTGTCATCTTTGCGAATTTCAACCGCAATAGCGGCTTGCCCCGCCGAGGGCAGGATCGTTTCAGTCGGGACTATCTCTCGGATATATTTGTCCATACCAAGCCGATGCACGCCGGCAAATGCAAGGATCAGGCCGTCTATTTCTCGGTCATACACTTTAGCTATTCGCGTCGGTACATTCCCGCGGATCTCGATAGTTCGCAGATCTGGCCGATGATTCAGCAATTGGCTACGCCGCCGCAGGCTGCCGGTCGCCACGACCGCATCGGCCGGCAGGTCGTGGATCGACGAATACTTTTTCGAGATGAACACCTCGTTCGGCATTTCGCGTACAACGACCGCGGCTACCTTTAAGCCGTCCGGCTGAACCGTCGGCAGATCCTTCAAACTGTGAACCGCCAGGTCGATCTCGCCCGCAAGCAGCGCGTCTTCGATCTCAGTCGCAAAAAGTCCGGGGCTGCCGATCTTTGAAATTGCCGTGTTGAGGATGCGATCGCCCGCGGTCTCGATAACGCGAATTTCAAATCCCAATTCCGGATAGTGTTTCGCCAGGGCCTCTTTAACAAACTCGGTTTGCCACAGTGCCAGATCGCTCCCGCGCGTGCCGAATACAATGCTTCGCTTCATATCGCAATGACCTCGCTTCGTGATCGGCCGCAGGAAAAGGAAGCTGATCGATAGGTATGCAAAACTCTGCCCAGCTCAGATTCGATCAAGCCTTCAACAAACGGTATGGCCGCGGCCCTCCTTTGATAGTTTCCGGCGATCAGGTCGTTCAGATCGGCAAGGTTTCGCAGTACAACATTCGGGCACCCTGCCACGTCCGGTGCGATGTCGCGGGGCATCGCAATATCGATCAGCAAAACCGGCCGTGTACGCCCCGCAAGATCCGCATTGAAAAGGATCGGCTCCGTTGCGGCGGTCGCGCTGATTACGATATCCGATCCGGGCAGTACGTCGTTGATACGCGAAAGTCCAATTGCGTCCATCCGCTTTCCCTCGTGTCGCTCTAACCACGCGGCGACCTCTTCAGCCCGCGACCTTGTCCGATTTGCAATGATCAGTTTTCCGACGCCTCGCTTCATCAGACTTTCCGCCGCAAGGCACGCTGTTTGTCCAGCCCCGATCACGAGTGCGGTTTTCTCGGTAAGCGGGCGGCACATCCTTTGGGCCAAACTGACGGCGGCACCCGCAATGGAAACCGTTCCCTGGTGAATGTCCGTTTCAGAACGAACCCGCTTTCCCAACTTGAAGGCCCGTTGGAAAAGCGGATTCAGGACCCGCCCGGCCGCATTGCATTCCGCTGCCACTTTATATGCAGTGCGAAGCTGGCCGAGGATCTGCGGATCACCAACGATCTTTGAATCAATACTCGCCGCAACCCGGAAAAGGTGGCGCGCCGCCTTTTCGCCGGTAAAGGCAAACATTTCATCCGCTTTGACGATTCCCTCGGCACGCTTAAAGTCGACAAGTTCGTCGAGACACGATTGGAAGGGCCGCCCGGTGCCTACGCCATAGATCTCCGTGCGATTGCACGTGGAAACGATGACGCATTCGTCCAGGCGTCGCATTAGCCGACCCGTCAACTCTCGGATCTCACCGTCCGCCAAATGCACTGATTCAAGCGCGGCAAGCGACGCTCTCCGGTGCGTTACGCCGGCAACAAACAGTCTTGACAGACGGCCTGCCCGCAGCGGCATAGGGTTGAGCTCCGCCCAAATTGTCTCGGCTCCAATTTTCATCACTCGCTTGCGGCCGCGGCCGCCTTATCCGGCTGCTTGGTCAAACGAAGATATGGCTTTACGGTCGTCCAACCGTTTGGAAATTTCTCCTTCGCGTCTTGATCGGAAACAGATGTAGCAATGATCACGTCGTCACCGTCATTCCAATTGACCGGCGTCGCCACGCTGTAGTTTGCCGTTAGCTGAAGCGAGTCGATCACACGAAGCAGCTCATCAAAATTTCGGCCCGTGCTTGCCGGATATGTGAGAGTCAGCTTCACCTTTTTATCGGGGCCGATCACAAACACCGAACGGACCGTGAACGTTTCGCTGGCGTTCGGATGGATCATTTCGTAAAGGTTTGACACAGCTCGTTCGCCGTCGGCGATAACAGGAAAATTCAATGCCGTCCCTTGTGTTTCTTCTATATCCTTTGCCCAGCCCGCGTGCCGGTCGAGCGGATCTACACTAAGGCCGATAACTTTTACGCCTCGCTTGTCGAATTGCGGTTTGAGCCGTGCCGCCTCGCCCAATTCGGTCGTGCACACCGGCGTATAATCTTTCGGGTGCGAGAATAGAATTCCCCAGCCATCGCCGAGCCATTCATGGAACTTTATCGTTCCTTCCGTTGTTTCCGCCGTAAAATCCGGCGCGGTATCTCCTAATCTAATAGCCATTTTTTATCTCCTTCCTGCTGCTAAGTTGTAATTCAGATCACCCAGTTTTCCGCTTTCGTTGAGCAAGCCTAACCGTTCGAGCCCGGCTATGATCTTGCGGGCGCTCTCGTCCACGGTCTCTCGGTCAGTTTCGACTGTTATTTCGGGGCCAAGCGGCTCTTCGTACGGGTCCGAAACGCCGGTGAACTCCTTGATCTCACCGGCCAGAGCTTTTTTATACAGGCCCTTCACGTCACGCTGCGCCAGAACATCGATCGGGCATTTTACGAACACCTCGATAAACGCCGCACCGTCTTTTTCCGTTTCGGCGCGAACCTCATCCCTGACCTCGCGGTATGGTGAGATCGCCGCCGAAATCACACCCACGCCGTTGCGGGCCAGCAGCCGCGAAACATATCCAATGCGGCGAATATTCGTATCGCGGTCCTCTTTCGAAAAGCCCAGGCCTTTCGAAAGATTTGTCCGCACCTCATCTCCATCGAGAAGTTCTATTTCAACTCCGCGTTCCAGCAATTTGTTCTTCAGGTCTAAGGCAAGCGTCGATTTTCCCGCTCCCGAAAGTCCTGTTAACCACAAAGTAAATCCATTCTTATTTGCCATGTATGATTCCTCGTTCCTAAATTTTCAGGCTGACTTTCCAGCCGCTTTACCGCTTGCCCTTTGGGCCTCTATCAAAACCTGCGCCACTTCGGGCCGCGAAAATTCGACTGGCGGCAATTCGCCGGCGCTCAGCAGTTCGCGCACCTTTGTTCCCGAAAGCGTCACATGATCGGCCGCCAAATGCGGACACGTTTTGGTCGATGCCATCGACCCGCACGAACGACAAAAGAAAGTGTGATCAAAGAAAAGCGGCGTCAGGCCAAGTTCCTCCGGTTCAAACTCATCGAATATGTGATGGGCATCGTAGGTGCCGTAATAATTGCCGACGCCGGCGTGATCGCGGCCGACTATAAAATGCGAGCAGCCATAATTTTTACGGATCAATGCATGGAATACCGCCTCGCGCGGCCCGGCGTAACGCATCGCCGCGGGCATTACCGAAAGAATAGTGCGGGTCGCGGGATAATACTTCTCAAGTATCGTTTCGTATGACTTTATGCGCACCGGTGCGGGCACGTCGTCGGATTTCGTCTCGCCGACCAGCGGATGCAGCAGCAGGCCGTCCGCAATTTCAAGCGCACATTTCTGAATATATTCATGCGCCCGATGCACCGGATTGCGCGTTTGAAACGCGACGACCCGCCGCCATCCGCGTTGGCGAAACAGCGAACGCGTCTCGACCGGATCGCGGCGATATGTCGGAAACGTGACGTTCCGCTGTCGATCGATCAGGCTGATCTTGCCGCCAAGCAGCCATTCGCCCTGCGCGTACAAGGCCTTTACGCCGGGATGTGACTCATCCCTCGTCCGGTAAACAAGCTCGGCCTCACGCTGCTTGTCGTATTGATATTTTTCTTCGAGATGAAGAATACCAAGCAGATGATCGTCGCCCTGATATAGCGCAATGTCATGGCCTTCGCGAAACGCTTTTGCTTGTTTGTCAGAGGCCGAAAGTGTTACGGGTATCGACCACGCTATTCCGTTCGCAAGACGCATATTTGTCCGAACGGAACGATAATCCGCTTCGCCAAGAAAACCCTCGAGCGGCGAAAACGCCCCGTTTGCGATCATCTCAAGATCGGATATCTCGCGCGGGCTTAGCGAAAGCTTAGGAAGCTCAGTGGAGCCCTGTATCAATTGTTCCCGGTCAGAGCCGGTCACCTCGCGGTTAACTAGTTCGCCGCCGTGCGGGCGTATCAATTTCATATTTTTATTTCCTCGTTTGTCTTATTATCTCGTGGACTGTAACGATCGGATCGCGAGTACTTTTGTGCCCTTTGTGTCATCAACTTTGTGATCTTTGTGTTAAAAAACCGTTAACACAAAGGCCGCAAAGAGTTGACACAAAGGTCGCAACGAAGAAGAAACTACTTGCAAATTATCTGTAACAGTCCAGTGTTCTCTTCCAACCTTTTCTATCTGTGCAATCCGCATTCGGTCTTTTCGATTCCCCTCCAGCGGCCGCTTCTTTGGTCTTCACCTATCTGAACCAAACTTGTACACGGTCGGCACCCGATCGACGGATAGCCCTCGTCGTGGAGTTTGTTGTACGGAACGTCATTCTCCGCGATAAATTTCCAAACATCCTCCGACGACCAGGCCGCAAGCGGATTGATCTTTACGATCCCAAATTTCTTATCACGCTCAACGATCTTTGCGTGGGCACGGTCCTCAGTTTGGCCGCGGCGGATGGCTGTGATCCACGCATCCAGTCCTGAAAGCATCCGTGTCAGCGGCTGTACCTTTCGCAGAATGCAGCATTGGTCGGGATCCGTTTGCCACAGCTTTTCTCCAAAGCGCGCCGCCTGGTCCTCTAGAGATAATTCAGCTGTTTGACGCTCGAAACGGACACGATAGCGATCTTCAAGCCGGTGCCGGAGATCATACGTCCCGTCGAAGAGCAGGTCCGTATCGAGATAGAAAATGCGAGCGTTTGGTTCAATGCCTGCAAGCATATGAACCAGCACGCAGCCCTCCGGACCGAACCCGGTCGCAAGAGCGACACTTTTCCCAAATCTTTGTAACGCCCAATGTAGAACTGTTTCCGGCGCGGCCTCTTCAAACTGCGTTCCCAGTTTTTCAATTTCGTCGTCATTCAACTTTGCCTCGATCGCTTTTTCTACGCCTGTCATGATCTATTGCCTGATCCCTCCAAAAAACTCTCCTCCGCCCGCCGCGGCAGCTTTGGCCATGGCCGGATGGCCCTCGAACCACTTTAGTTTTTCCCGCATCTGCACAACCTTACCGACGACGATCACAGCCGGAGCCCTTAGACCCGCTGATTCGACCGCATCGGCGATCGTTCGCAGAGTTCCCGTGACGACGAATTGCTGTTTGTTCGTTGCCGATCGAATGACAGCGACCGGCGTCTCCGCTCGTCGGCCGGCCCTGATAAGGTCAGCCGCGATCTGTCTTAGATCTGCTACGCCCATCAGGACAACAAGCGTATCCGCATTGACGGCGAGGTCGGTCCCGTCGCCAACTCGGACTCCTGTCGTAACGGCCACGGATGCCGAAACGCCGCGATGGGTAAGCGGGATGCCCGCATAGGCCGCCGCCGCGAACGCCGAGCTGATGCCCGGCACGATCTCAAATTCGACACCTGCATCACGCAACGCCTCAGCCTCTTCACCACCCCGGCCGAAGATAAACGGATCGCCGCCTTTCAATCGAACGACGCTTCGTCCCCGACGTGCCGACTCGATCATCAGCCGGTGGATCTCATCCTGCGAGGTCTGACGCGCACCGCCGATCTTGCCGACATATGTAAGTTCGGCACCGATCCGCACAAGTTCCAAAATTTCGGGGCTGACAAGGTAGTCATATAAGACAACGTCGACGGATTCGAGAAGGTCGCGGGCTCGCACCGTAAGCAAACCCGGATCGCCGGGCCCGGCACCAACGATATAGGCCTTACCCTTTTCGCCGTGTTGGATCTCGCGGATCCGCCGGCCGTAGTGATTCTCTGTGGATCGAGGAAATGTCATTTCGCGCACGCGCTCTACCGACGCCGCAATGACAAGGCGGTGGGCTGCGAGCGGTTCCGTTATCCGATAGGCAACGCCGGGCTGCCTAGCTGACGCTTCAGCTACCTTTACCGGAACATCGCCCCGCGTGTGACGGCCGGGCGAAAGGAAATATGGATGAACGGTGATCGAATCGGCACCGCGCCGAACGAGTTCGGCGAACCCGGCACCGATATCCGGGCTTTCGATCTCGAGGAACGCGGCCTCGACCAGCGGAAATCCGCCTTGTTCACCGATCAGCCGCGCCGCGTTGCGAACATCGTCATTCGCCTCTTTTCGCCGGCTTCCGTGGCCGATCACAAGTACTCCGTGCCTG
>JADLDC010000119.1 GCA_020846885.1 Acidobacteriota bacterium
CGGACCTTGATCTCTTGAAAAAACACGATGTCGGCATCGCTCACTGCCCGCAGTCGAACATGAAACTGGCGGCCGGAACGGCACCGGTCCCCGCAATGCTGGAGAAAGGGCTTCGCGTCGGCCTGGGTACGGACGGAGCGGCTTCGAACAACGACCTTGACCTATGGGAGGAAATAGATACGGCCGCAAAGCTGCATAAATTGATCACAGGCGACCCGAAAGTGGTCTCTGCCCGCGAGGCTTTTGCGATGGCCACGATCGGCGGAGCCCGGGCGCTGCATATGGAAAAAGAGATCGGCTCGATAGAGAGCGGAAAGCGGGCAGATATCGTGATCGTCGATATGGACAGCCTGCATCAAACGCCGATGTACAACGTATATTCACACCTTGTTTACACGACCAAGGCGGCAGACGTAAGGACCGTTGTGATAAACGGCCGCATCATAATGTTAAACAGAAAGTTGCTCACGCTGGACGAAAATGGTATAAAAAGGGACGCGAACGCGTACCGCACAAAGATCATCCAAAGCCTATCCAAGTAACTTTTGCGGCCCTCCGCCCGCCGCCAGGTTTTGATTTTGCAGCGAATTATGCGTTTTTTATCTATTGGGCAGGTCATTAAAAGTGAGCCTTCTTATTTGAGTAGTTCGCTTGGCCTTTACGGAAAATTCAACTCGTTGGAGGAGAAGAAGATGCCGGTAAATGTCAGAAGGTTTTGCACTTCGGTTTTACTCGCCTTTACAGTTTTTGGGGCCGCGTCGATGGCCCAAACACAGCCGCAGACAACGCCGCCGGCAGAATCGCAGGCCGCGACAGCACCGCCCCAGACCATACCGATAAAGGCCCCGACCTCGGCCGAGATAATGCGTGACCGCATTTCAAAGGCAAAGGCATTTATCGCCGTTGGCAACCACAGCGCCGCGATCTACGAGCTTGAGAATATTCGCCGCGAGACAAGCGACCAGTCCGTGCAGGCTGTAACGCACGTTCTGCTGATGAACAGCTATCTCGAACAGGGCGATTACAAGCGGGCACAGGATCTTCTGACCCAAGCGTTCAATATCCAAAAAACGAACAGGCCCGGCTCCGCCGATATCTACAACGCCGTTGCCGCGCAGGTAACGAAGTGTTCACGCGCGAAACTGGAGCGGTATCGATCGCTCGGCCTCTCGGTCTCGGACCGCAATTTGCCGCTCGAGGCGGTCAACGACGTCGAACGAATGCGCGAGACGCTTGAGCTTGTCATTTCGCAAGCCAAAGAGATGGGCAAGGACGCAGGCAAGACAAACACGGCGATGGCGATGATCGAAGAAGCATCTACGTCGCGGAGCGCGCTGGCGCGTGATGAGTATGACGCCCGCCGTTGGACCGATGAGGTCGCGGATTCGCGTGAAGAGATAGCAAATTCGCGCAGCGTCATCACGAGCGCTGTCGATGGCACGGCCATGCCTAATTCGGTGAACGCCCAAAACGCTGCTCTGAACGCGGCCGCAAATCGTCCGGACCCGTTACCGCCGACAGTTTCGTCCAGTACTCTGTCGTCCTCGGCAGATCGCCCAGTACAGCAACCCCCTGCAAATATCGCGGCCGCGAATACCGGCCAGGGCAGTCTTCAGGCCCGAGAGGCGGCGATGATCACGACGAGTAAGCCGGAACCGGCCGATAAGACGGCTGCAGCGGCAGCGACGCCCGAAAAGGCCGAGACTGCTGTATCGAAGCCTTCGCAAGAGACAGAAAAGCCGATAGTTGTCCAAAATCAGCCCCGCGGGAATAGCCCGGCGGCAAAACAGGCCGATAATACTAGCGAACCGGCGAAGACTGAAGGACCGGCCGAAGGAGCGAGAACGGAAGGGCCGATCGATGTTGGACCGCTGATCGATTATGCGACAAAGCGCTCTGCCGCCGTTTATCCGCCGGTCGCCCGGAGTATGAGAACGACCGGCGTTGTGCGCGTAGAAATAACGATCGACGAATTGGGTGCGGTTGCCGAGGTCCAGGAAGCCTCGGGGCCAATGCTGCTTCAGGCCGCCGCAAAAGACGCGATCCGCAAATGGCGCTTTAAACCTTTTCTCCGAAACGGACAGCCAGTCCGCGCGATCGGCTTTGTCAATTTCAACTTTTCGCTTTAGACAACAAGGTTCTTAACTCAATGTAGTTTCTACGAGAAGGCTTGAAGAGAGTTTGCCGCTGATTTGCGCGGATAATGCGGATCAGCGCAATTCGGGTCTGATCATCCGAAATGCGCTAAACAAGAGCCTTCGTTTTAGACCCGAATGTGCTTTGCATAAGCCCTATCCTTGATCACAAATTTCCACTCATAATCTTGACCAAAAAGTAATGATTTGTCATAATCACTTAAGCGGTTAACCCCAAATCTTTGTTGAAATTTGGTTTATGAAGATCTCAGCGCAAGAGGAATATGGCCTGCGGTGTCTCGTACAACTGGCCAATTTGGCGGACGGCGAGAGCCTTACGCTGCCGCAGATCGCGGAGCGCGAGGGCATTTCGACGGCAAACGCTGGCAAGCTGATGTGGCTTTTGAACAAGGCCGGATTTGTCCATTCGACCCGCGGGACGAAGGGCGGCTATTTTCTCGCCCGGCCGGCGGACGATATCTACCTGAACGAGATCATCAAGGTGCTCGACGAAGATGTGCTTAGCGCCCATTGCGTAAGCTATACCGGCGTTCGGGACAGCTGCGTTCACAACGGCGACTGCGGCATCAGGCCGGTGATCGTCGGGCTGCACGAGATAGTTGAGAACGCATTGTCGCGTTTGACGCTGGCGAGTTTGGTAGGAAATGAAAAATCGGTCGATGCGATGTTTCATCAGATACAGGGAATCCACCGCACGATCGAACCGCAGCGGGTTTGAGGGGTAATTTAAACGCAGAGACGCGGAGACGCGGAGATGTTTTTTGGGAATCGATATGAGCAGAAACGGATGAAAATACAGGAGGCGGACGAAGCTTTTCGTTGGTTCGCCTCTGCGTCTCCGCGTCTCTGCGTTGAAAGAACATTTATGTCAACGGCAGCAGAATTATTAACTAATCGGGAATACAAATACGGTTTTGTAACGGATATTGAGACGGACACGATAGCCAAGGGTTTGTCCGAGGATACTGTTCGGCTTATTTCGTCGAAGAAGAATGAGCCGGAATGGCTGCTTGAATTTCGGCTAAAGGCGTTTCGCAACTGGCTGAAGATGGACGAGCCGAGCAATTGGGCAAACTTCCAGTATCCGGACATCGATTTTCAGAATATTTCATATTATTCGGCCCCGAAGCAGAAGGCGAAAAAGGCTTCGATGGACGAGGTCGATCCGGAATTGGTAAAGACGTTCGAGAAGCTCGGCATTCCGTTGAGCGAGCAGAAAATGCTTGCAAATGTGGCGGTCGATGCCGTGTTCGATTCGGTCTCCGTCGCAACGACTTATAAGAAAAAGCTGAAAGAAGCGGGCGTGATATTTTGCTCGTTTACCGAGGCAGTTGCCGATTATCCTGAGCTGGTGAAAAAGTATCTCGGCTCGGTCGTGCCGGTTAATGACAATTACTACGCGGCGTTGAACTCGGCCGTTTTTTCCGATGGCTCGTTCGTTTTTATCCCAAAAGGCGTTCGCTGCCCTATGGAGCTTTCGACCTATTTTCGCATCAACACACAGGAATCCGGCCAGTTTGAGCGGACGCTGATCGTCGCCGAAGAAGGCGGCTATGTCGCGTACAACGAAGGCTGTACGGCGCCGCAGTTTGATACTAATCAGCTTCACGCTGCCGTTGTCGAATTGGTCGCGCTCGATGACGCCGAGATCAAATATTCGACCGTGCAGAACTGGTACGCCGGTGACGAAAACGGCAAAGGCGGCATTTATAATTTCGTGACAAAACGCGGTGCATGCCGCGGCGTGAATTCAAAAATATCGTGGACACAGGTCGAGACCGGTTCGGCGATCACGTGGAAATATCCGAGTGTGATATTGCAGGGCGATAATTCGATCGGCGAATTTTACTCGGTCGCTCTTACCAACAACGCGCAGATCGCCGACACCGGAACGAAGATGATCCATCTCGGCAAGAACACGAAATCGACGATCGTCTCAAAGGGCATCTCGGCCGGAAGATCGAACAACTCATACCGCGGCCTCGTAAAGGTTATGCCAAAGGCCGCGAACGCTCGAAATTACACACAGTGCGATTCGATGCTCATCGGCGGCTCCTCGGAGGCGAACACGTTTCCGTATATCGAGGTAATGAACAGCAGTTCGCGCGTCGAACACGAAGCGACGACCTCAAAGATCAGCGAGGAACAACTGTTCTATCTCCAGCAACGCGGCATCTCGCAGGAAGACGCCGTGTCGCTGATAATCAACGGCTTCTGCAAAGAAGTCTTCCGCGAACTGCCGATGGAATACGCCGTGGAGGCGCAGAAGTTGCTGGGGTTGAAACTTGAAGGGAGTGTTGGGTAGAGACGAGTATGGCATTTCGATCCTTCCTGGCGTTGGCGATCGTTTTCATTTTCTCGATCGGTGTGTTTGGTCAATCAAAGGTTGGCGTTCGCGACAGCATTCTGATCGATGCCTCGAAACCTCCGGTTTACATTGAATTCGTCAGAACCGGCAAGTGTAAACGAGGTGGCGGGAACTTCAACTTTGGGGATCTTTGTTCCTCAAAGGAACCAACTGCCAGAACGTACGATGCAGCGTGGCTGCGTTTGGTTAACAACTCTCGATGGTCAGTTGGCGTCACGGAGGATAAAGGGGCGACTGAAGCGAACTCAACGCTAGTTACAATTGACTCAACTTCATATGTTGACGACGACGGAATTACGAAGGCTATAGGAAAGCCGTTTGCCAATAACGGCGCGGAGATGGATATTGTATACAAATCCGAGGTGGAAACCGGCTGTGATTTTAGCAAGCCGAAACCGAAGGGCGAGAGTTGCTTTCGTATCAGGGCCACGGCTCCCTCGATCCCGCTGCCCCCGATCTCTTCGGATCTATTCGTCGCTCCGGGCCAGTCGATCATATTTCCAATAGACCGTTCACACGTCGTCGAGTACGTGAACCTTTACGTCATATATAATTTTTCTTGGGAATTCTCTGGGAAGCGTTTCTCACGTTTTCCCCACTACGATTCGCAGCATCGGGCGTATTTTGGGTGGTTCGATTTAGAGAAGGGAATCAAAGTAGAGCGCGACAAGCGGATCCTTGCGCTACGGGTGATAACGAATAGATGGACGGAGAATTAGATAGAGCGCCGGGGGCGTGGAATATTTATAGAAAACGGTTAGGCACATGGATCGGAGTTCCGTAGGAACGGTATCTCTGCAAATGCGGGTGACCTGCCTTGGCTTCATGTCGCTCCTCCGGGCCACTTTAATTATTGCGACGTTGCTATAAATATGCCGCTCCTGCGGAGCTAAGTGCCGAGGTCGGCTAGGGCGAAAAGGTGTGAATCATGGAAGGCGTGCAGATGAGTTATGCGCCGGCGGGTGCGGAGTTTGATTCGGTTTTGCGTGATCAGCTGCTGGAGCGGCGGGAGAGGCTTCAGGACGCTGGGCCGCTGACCGGAGCAGATCCGGACCTTTCGCGGCTTTTGAATGAGGTTGATGCGGCGCTGGCAAGGTTCGAGAAAGGCACGTATGGCCTTTGCGATGTGTGCCACGATCCGATCGAGTCGGAGCGATTGATGGCCGATCCGCTTGTACGGCTGTGCCTTGGCGATCTTACTCAAAAAGAATTGGACCGCATACAGGACGATCTGGCGCTTGCGGCGGAGATACAGAAAGGATTGCTGCCAAAGGCGCCTGTTGCGGGCGATTTTTGGAGTGTCGATCTTGCGTATCAACCGGCTGGAATTGTCAGCGGCGATTATGTCGATGTCATCCGGCAGAACGGCGATGTCTATTTCATGCTCGGCGATGTTTCGGGCAAGGGCATGGCGGCGTCGATATTGATGTCGAACCTGCACGCGATGTTTCGTGCGTTGATACCGCTCGACCTGCCGCTTTGCGATCTGGTCAAACGGGCGAACAGTTTGTTTTGCGAGAGCACGCTGGCAAACCAATACGCGACGCTGATCTGCGGCAAGTTGAACGCGAAAGGCGAACTGGAATTCTGCAACGCCGGACATTTACCGCCGATCATTGTCGGCAAATCGGGTACCGTTCAACTCGAATCCGCCGGACTGCCGCTCGGGATGTTTTGCGACAGCAGCTTCGCCGCAAGCTGCGCAAAGTTGGAATCGGGCGACACTCTTCTGCTTTTCTCAGACGGCGTGACCGAAGCGAACAATGGCGCGGAAGAGGAATTTGGTATCTCTCGCCTTATAAATGCAGTAGATGGATCTCTTGAATGCGGACCGAGCGAACTTTTAACGAATTGCGTCAAGATGATCGGCGAGTTTCGCGGGAATGCGATGCGGAATGATGACTTGACGATGATGGCTTTGAAATATTCAAGCCAAATTTAACGGTTATTCCATTTTTAGTTATTACTTTTTAGTTTTCAGTTTGTTCGAAGCGAACTGTCCGGACAAACTGAAAAGTGAGAGTTCAAAGCTGAAAACGAAGATATTGATGATATGAACATTATTCAACCTGCTGACCAGCCAAAGCCGAAAGGGCATTACTCGCCGGGGATCGAACATAATGGCGTTGTTTATGTGTCGGGGCAATTGCCGATGACGTTGGATACGCGCGAACCTTTTACGGGGCCGATCGAGGAGCAGACGGAATTGGCGTTGCGGAATGTCGAAGCGGTTTTGAAAGCAGCGGGCAGCGATCTTGGGCGTGTAATGCAGATGACGATCTATGTTTCGGACATTGAGCTTTGGGGGAAAGTGAATGAGGCCTATGCCCGCGTGATGGGCGACCATCGGCCGGCGAGGGCGATAGTGCCGGTCAAGGACCTTCATTTCGGGACGCAGATAGAAATTCAGGCGATAGCGCTGGCGTGAAACGGTTATTCACCACAGAGACACAGAGGCACAGAGAGGAAGAAAGATTTAACGCAGAGACGCGGAGACGCAGAGCAATAGAGACAATGAGGATTCACCACAGAGACACTGAGGCACGGAGTTTCGCAAGAACTTTCATACAAAATATTGGATCTCTTTCCTCCTCTCTGTGCCTCTGTGTCTCTGTGGTAAAAAACCAAATATGAAGCTCGAAATTTTTCAGGTTGATGCGTTTACGGGCGTGCCGTTTGGCGGGAATCCGGCGGCGGTCGTGCCGCTGCGTGAGTGGCTGGCGGATGATGTGATGCAGGACATTGCGGCGGAGAATAATCTTTCGGAGACGGCGTTTTTTGTTAAGGAAGGCGGCCGCTATAACATACGCTGGTTTACGCCGACGATGGAGGTGAATCTTTGCGGACACGCGACGCTGGCTTCGGCGCATGTGATCTTTAATGAATTGGAATTGGAGAAAGATTCCATAGCATTTCATTCGGACAAGAGCGGTGCGCTCGGTGTTCAAAGACGCGGCGGCCGGCTCGTACTGGATTTTCCGGCCTACGATATATCCGAGATAGAACAGAGCGATGCGTTGGCGCAGGCGCTTGGTAAAGTGCCTGTAAAGCTTTGGAGCGCGATAAACAACGGTGTAATGGTGAGGCTTG
The DNA here is from genome assembly GCA_020846885.1 of Acidobacteriota bacterium. GTDB lineage: Bacteria > Acidobacteriota > Blastocatellia > Pyrinomonadales > Pyrinomonadaceae > OLB17. Next base: position 7,615 of record JADLDC010000119.1, read on the forward strand.
AAACGGAGCAGGATGTGCGGAACCTCGAACCTGATTTTCATGCTTTAGCGCAATTGGATCACGAAAGAGTTTATGTGACCGCGGCGGGTGAGACGTGCGATTTTGCATCGCGGATGTTCGCGCCGAAGATAGGTATTGCGGAAGATCCGGTAACGGGAGCAATGCACTGCACGCTCGTTCCTTATTGGGCGGAACAGCTTGACAGACGTGAACTTTTTGCCCGGCAGGTCTCGAAACGCGGCGGTGAATTGTTTTGTGAGTTGGCCGGCGACCGAGTGAAGATCGGCGGAAATGCGGTGACGTTTTTGAAAGGCGAGATATATGTCGAGGCCGGAAGCGAAAAGAGCGTTGGAGCTTAGTATTAGGCTAGCGAACCGCGGCGATTCCGAAGCGATCGCCGACGTGCTTCTTGCGGCATTTTCGCTTAACCGCGCTCAATACACGCCCGAGGCTTTTGTAGTTGTAACACCTGTGGCCGCAGAGATCGAGACGCGTTTTGTTGAAGGGCCGATATGGGTTGCGGAACTCGATGGCGTGATCGTCGGCACCGTTTCGCTTACGACCGAACCCGAAGGCCTCTATATTCGCAGCATGGCCGTGCGGCCCGAAGTTCAGGGCATTGGTATCGGCCACAAGCTGCTCGATGCTGTTGACGACTTTTTTTCGAGGAGCAAGATGGATCGCATCTTTTTGTACACGACCTATTTTGTTACCGGAGCAAAGGAAATGTACGAAAAACACGGTTTCAAATGGGTCCGCGACACGACTGCCGAAGAATGGTACGGCACGCCGGGGCTTGAGATGGATAAGAGAATAGAACAGCCTCAGAGTTCACAGAATAGAGGAGAAAATGCTCTGTGATCTCTGTGGCTTAGAAAAATATGTTATTAGAAGTTAAAGATCTGCATGCCGGAATCGACGGCAAGGAAATTTTGAAGGGCCTGAATCTGCAGGTCAAAAAGGGCGAGGTCCACGCGATAATGGGGCCGAACGGGTCGGGCAAATCGACATTGTCGAAAGTGCTGGCCGGGCATCCGTCGTATGAAGTGATGTCGGGCGAGGTGCTTTACGAAGGCAAGAATCTGCTCGAACTCGAGCCGGACGAACGTGCACGCGAGGGCGTGTTCATGGCGTTTCAATATCCGATCGAGGTGCCGGGCGTTTCTAATTTGCAGTTTCTGCGACTGGCCTATAACGAAAAGGCAAAGCACCACGGCGAGGAAGAATTGGACCCGCTCGAATTTAACGATCTGCTGAAAGAGCGCGCAAAGATCGTCGAGATGGACCCGCAGTTTTTCAAGCGGTCGGTCAACG
>JADLDC010000120.1 GCA_020846885.1 Acidobacteriota bacterium
CGCTGCGATTTTACATTTTTTACATGGTCGTCCTGGCGGTAGGCGGCAGCTTTGTAATGGGCGTTACCGAATCGGCCCAGTCAATGGCGCGCCGTGCGGCGGTATTGATCCTTTTGGGTATTGGCCTGACCTATCTTGGTGTCATACGAAACGCAAGCCTGGACTTTGAACGATTCGGAAGCCTTGAACGGATCCAGACCAGCCGACAGGACCTTGCTGAATCGGCGGAATCAGGGTTTGGCGAGGACGTAGATGTATCAACCCCCGCTGGCGCGATCTCTGCCTTGCCGATCGGATTTCTCTATTTGATGTTCGCCCCTTTCCCATGGGAGATGAGCAATTTTCGACAGACCATCACGCTTCCGGAAGTTCTCGTCTGGTGGTCGCTGATGCCGTTTTTGGTAGCGGGTATCGTTTACGCGGTTCGTCACCGGCTTCGCAAGTCGGTGCCTGTGCTGGTCTTCAGCCTGATGCTTGTACTTGCGTATTCGATCTTTCAGGGAAATGTCGGCACAGCCTACCGCCAGCGAACGCAGATACAGGTCTTCTTGTTCATTTTCATCGCTGTCGGGATAACTTTGTACCTTGAAGGAAAGGAGAACAAATCACTGATAAGGCGCAGCCGGTTTTAGCTGTTAAGGATATGTGCGGGATCGTCGGATTCATAAATAAGGCTGCGGCCGCGGACCGCTCGGTCGTGGAGCAAATGAACGCAGCCATTATCCACCGCGGGCCGGATGAGGACGGCTTTTTTGTCGATGGGAAGGCCGCCCTTGCGATGAGGCGCTTATCCATAATTGATATTGCCGGCGGACACCAGCCTATCCACAATGAAGACCGGACGAAATGGATAATATTTAACGGCGAGATCTACAATTTTCAGGAACTTCGCGACGATCTTGAAAAGCGCGGGCACAAGTTTTATACAAAGTCTGATACAGAAACGGTCATTCACCTATACGATGAGTACGGGCCCGAATGTCTGGATCATCTTCGCGGGATGTTCGCGTTCGCTATCTGGGACACACGCGAAAAGACACTTTTCCTTGCTCGCGACCGAGTTGGAAAAAAGCCGCTCCTATATTCACATCAGCCGGACGGCAGCATCATCTTTGGTTCAGAATTTCGGGCATTGCTTGCTCATCCGGATGTGTCGCGTGATGTTGAACCGCGGGCGATAGATGATTATCTGTCCTTCATGTGCGTTCCGGCACCGCTTACCGCGTTTAGGTCGATCAGAAAATTGGAACCCGGACATTGGCTGAGGTGGAAGGACGGCCAGGTCGAGACACGCCGCTATTGGCTTCCTGACTTTTCCAAAAAGATAGAAATAAGCGAGGCCGAGGCGATCGAAGAGACGACCCGCATGCTTCGGGAAGCGACAAAGATAAGGCTCATTTCCGAAGTGCCGCTTGGCGCCTTTCTGTCGGGAGGCGTTGATTCGTCGATCGTGGCGGCGTTGATGGCCGAGGTTTCAGACCGGCCGGTCAAGACATTCTCGATCGGGTTTGAAGAACAGGATTACAGCGAACTGAAATACGCCCGTCGCGTCGCGGAACACATCGGGGCCGAGTACAACGAGTTCATCGTGCGGCCGAATGCCCTGGAGGTACTGCCTGTTCTGGTCGAACATTACGGCGAGCCTTACGCTGATTCCAGCGCGATACCGACCTATTACGTTGCAAAAGAAACGCGCAAGCACGTGACCGTCGCCCTCAACGGCGATGGCGGCGACGAAAGTTTTGCGGGCTATGAACGATATGCCGCAATGAAGCTTGCTGAACGTTTTATGCGTATTCCGCGTGTTCTTCGTGCTCCGATAAAAGCGGTCAGATTTTTGCCGTCGTCTGAACTAAAACGAAGCCGCATTCGTGACCTCAAACGTTTTCTGAAAGCGGCCGAGCTTCCAACAACGGAACGCTATCTGCGATGGGTCTCCGCGTTCGACGCAAAGGCCAAACGCGAGGTCTATACCAAAGAATTTTCCGCCGGCGTATCCGGCGAGGATTCGGCCGATATACTCGGTGCCTGGTTCAAAAGAGCGAATGGTTCCGGAGTGCTCGATGCCGCACTGCTTACTGACCAGATGACCTATCTGCCGAACGATCTGTTGGTAAAGGTCGATATCGCGACAATGGCGAATTCGCTTGAGGCCCGCTCGCCGCTGCTCGATCACAAGGTCATCGAATTTGCCGCCAGCCTTCCGGCTGAGATGAAGATGAGCGGACTTCAGACAAAGTCGCTGCTAAAAAAGGTAGCCGCCCGGCTGGTACCGCCTGAAGTTGTCTATAGGCGCAAAATGGGGTTTGGCGTGCCGATCGGGAAATGGTTCCGCGGGGAGATGAAGGGATTTTTGAGCGAAGTTCTGCTTTCGGAAAGCTCGCTTCGGCGCGGTGTTATCAAGCCCGATATCATCCACCGTTATGTTGCCGAACACACGGCCGGTGAGCGGGACCATTCATTCCAGCTTTGGGCGTTTCTCATGCTGGAGCTTTGGTTCCAGCGGTTTATCGATTGACCTATTCCAGGAATAGCGTTCCGACCCGTTCGTTTCTTGCGGCCGTCTTAGATGAAGATCCTCCGAATCATTGCCCGATTGAATGTTGGCGGCCCGGCCCGCCACGTTGTTTGGCTGACGACAGGGCTAAATGACGAGGAGTTTACTTCCGTGTTGGCAGCTGGGACAGTCCCGCCGGGCGAAGAGGACATGGCCTACATTGCCCAGGCAAACGGAGTTCGGC
>JADLDC010000121.1 GCA_020846885.1 Acidobacteriota bacterium
AATGCTTCAAGATAGAGCGGAAACCGGCCGTCAAAACGCGCTTCTGTGAAGCGGATCCAGAACTGGTCAGATAGGCCCGCGATCTTTGAGGCGATCCTGTCAATTTCGCGTGTCGCGTTCGCGTCCGTCAACGGCAGCGTGGCGGCGTCGCGGGCAAGCTCGTCAACTTGAAAATTGGAAACTTGAAATCCAAAATAATCGGCCGCGATATCCTCGATCAAATGCGCCTCGTCGAAGATGACCGCCGAATAATCTGGTATGACCTTACCGAATTGATTTCCGCGAACGGAGAGATCAGCAAAGAAAAGATGATGATTGACGACGATGATGTCGGCGGCGTCCGCATTAGCACGCATTCTGGTGATAAAACACGGCTCAAAATCCGGGCATTTCTGGCCGATGCACGTTTCGCCCTTGGCGTTGATACGGCTCCAGAATGAAAGATCTTCGGGCAGATCGACAAGCTCGCGTCGATCGCCGGTACTTGTTTCACGGCTCCAGCGGGCAACACGGTCAAAATGGCCAAGCTGATCAAGGCCGTCGAGGATCGGCTGGCTGCCGGCCTTATGAATGCGGTAAAGGCACGCATAGTTCGACCGGCCCTTCATATACGCCGCCGTGAATTTGCCCGGCAATACCTTCTGCAGGAACGGAACGTCTTTCTCCATAAGCTGTTCCTGAAGATTTTTGGTGCCGGTTGAGATAACGATACGCTTTTTCTTTCCTATCGAGGCTGAGATAGCCGGAATAAGATATGCAAGCGTCTTGCCGGTGCCGGTGCCGGCTTCGACCAAGAGGTGACGTTTTTCCTCAAACGCCTTTGCGACCGCCTCGGCCATCGCAACCTGGCCGCCGCGATATTCGTACTTATCGTGAAACCTGGCGATCAGCCCGCCGGGCCCGAATACTTTTTCTAAATAATCCTTCTGCATGCGAGAGCTAGAAATTCATTGACTTAGATGCCGCGTTTTGGTACAAAAAGCTTTTGATCGCAACGAAACAAATGAAGTATGGCCCACAGGAATTCTCCCCTTTCAGCGAAAGCTGTACCTGAATTTCCGAGTTGTCCAAATCATTCTAAATAGTAGATCGAATGACGGGGCGATGTCGAAGCACGGTTGTGCTTTGGCCGGATTTGACTGGGAATTCTACGCGATTACAACTATTAAATAGCTGTTATAGGGACCGCCGCATCCGAGTTTCGCGGCCGCAAGGATGGATCAACGCATGAATCAACCTGGAAACGCCCGATCAAGGCGAAATCTTCTGCTGGGCCTGGCTTTTTTAAGCGCGATCGCCGCGATCATTGTGCTGCCGTTTTCGTTCGGCGCCGAGGCCGGACGGAAGTCCGATGGTAAAGGGCTGTTTACGAAACCGTCAAGCCGCGATGACGATCTTCCGAATTATGACATCAGGGCCGACAAATCGGCCTTTGAAAAGCTTGCGGCCTATCGCGGCTCGCTGAATCGGAGCGCATCACAGGTTGCCGATGAACGCGACGAACTCGTCCGCGGCGAAGACAAACTCAAGGCGAAGGTCCCGACGCTGAAGATCGAATACAGCCCTGAGATCAGAACACCTGAGGTTATCACGCCGGATCCGGGCCTCGGGCGGGCCTTCCTTTCGCGGCCAACTCAGGAAAAGCGTTCCGTGGCCCTGAAAGGATTTTTGACCGAGAACAAAGGCCTTATCGGTGCGACCGATGGACAGATCGACGAGCTTAAGCTCTTTGCGGAATATAAAAATCCAGACGGCAATCTCAGCTTTGTCGAGTATAGCCAGGATGTGAATGGCATTCCCGTTTTCCGCGGCAGCGTAAAAGCTGCTTTTACGCACGAAGGCGAGATCATCCGCGTCATTAACAATTTTGCTCCGGGGCTTGATTACGCGGCCCTATCGGCCGACTTCGGCAGCCCTGACGCCGCGCTAACGGCGGCCGCCCGTTACATCAACCATGACCTCAAGGCGAATGAATCTTCTCTGGACGCCGAACGCTCCGATGGGCTGAAAACCTATTTTGGCCAGGGCGATTGGGCACCTACCGCCGAAAAGATCTATTTCCCGACCGAGCCCGGCATTGCCGTCCCGGCGTGGCGTGTGCTGATATGGCAGCCGGTCAGTTCGTATTACGTGATAGTGGATGCCGCCAGCGGCGAAATGCTCTGGCGCAAGAACATAACGGAAGACCAAACGCAGTCAAGCAGCTTTGAGGTCTATACCAACCCAAACGCGATGATAAACGTTGCGGACAGCCCAGCCCCGCTTGCACCAACAGTATTCAACCCGAATTTCGGAACACAAGGTTCGCCGATCGCTCGTACAAGCATTTCACGCATCGGAAATGAAGCGCCGTATTCCTTCAATAACAATGGCTGGATCAACGATGCCACCAACCTTACCGATGGCAATAATGTTGAATCGGGACTCGACATCACGGCACCTGACGGAATAGACGGAGGTTCGCAGGCCACCGGCATTCCGTACCGGGTTTTCAGCTCGGCATGGAACCCGCCGCCCGGCGGAAGCGACAGCCCTGACATGCCCGAAGCAAGGCGCGGAGCTGTGATCCAGCAGTTCTACATTATGAACTGGTACCACGATGAGCTCTACAGGCTTGGGTTTACCGAGGCGGCAAGAAATTTTCAGAACAGCAATTTTGGCCGCGGAGGTGTCGGCAATGACCGCGTCTCGGCCGAAGGGCAGGATTCCGCGTCAACAAACAACGCGAATTTCTCTACGCCCGCGGACGGGGGCCGTGGAAGGATGCAGATGTTCGTGTTCACCGGCCCGTCGCCGGACCGCGACGGCACCGGCGATGCGGAGATAATTATCCATGAGGCGACGCATGGCACATCCAACCGGCTGCATGGCAACGCCGACGGGCTTGTTGACAACATGGCCCGGGCGATGGGCGAAGGCTGGTCTGATTTCTATGCCCACAGCTTGCTTTCGGAACCGGGCGATCCGTTGAACGGGACGTATCCCTTGACCGGTTACCTGATGCAGAACGGCTTTGGGGCCGTGGGCAATGCCAATTATTACTATGGCATCAGGCGTTTTCCAAAATCGATAATGTCATCGACCGGCGGGCCGCAGAACCGGCCATTCAACCCGCTGACGTTCGCCGATATCGATCAAACCAAGCTCAATACCTCTGACGGAGCATTTCCCGCCATGTTCGGCGCTCACATATCGCTCGATGCCGATCAGGCACACGCCGCGGGCGAGATATGGAGCAGCGCGCTTTGGGAAGTGAGGGCAAAGTTCATTCAGCGGCTCGGGTGGGCAAACGGCAATCGCCGCGTGCTGCAGTTGGTGACTGACGCGATGAAGGTCTCGCCGCTTAACCCGACGTTCCTTCAGGCACGGGACGCGATAATCAGCGTCGCCTTTGGCAGTGCGACGACACAGGCTCAACGCGAGGACGCCTCGGACGTTTGGGCCGGTTTCGCGATCCGAGGAATGGGCGTCAACGCAAGCATTCAGAATACGGGCGGTTTTTCCGGCGGCGGAACGACGCGGGTGACGGAGTCGTTCGACAGGCCAAACCTTCTGCAGCTTCCAAAATTCACGGTTTCCGATGCCCAGGGCGACAACGATGGCATCTATGAACCCGGCGAAACGCTGTCGATCTCGGTCACGCTGACAAACGTTACCGGGCAAACGGCAAATTCAGTAAATGCTGTCATTCCCGGGGCGGGTTCGGCCGCCTATGGGACTATCGGTGAGTCGGCCGCGGTCTCAAAGAGCTTTACTTACGTCGTTCCGCCCAACTCGTGCGGAAATCTGATCAACCTGTCAATGAACGTAACAAGCAGCCTCGGGGCCAAAACATTCCCGCTGCCGCTGCCCATCGGCCTGAAATCGACAACACTCTCGCAGAACTTCGATTCGGTGGGAGCTCCGAACCTGCCGTCCGGATGGACAACAGCTGTTGAAAGCGGCGGAATTGCGTTCGTTACATCCAGCGCGACGGCCGATTCGCCACCGAATTCCGCTTTTGTACCGAATGCCAATGTCACGAGTTCTTCGTCACTCGTGTCACCCGCGATACAGGTCAATTCGCAGGTGGCAACCGTTTCGTTCCGGCACCGCTACCATGTCGAAACTCCGTTTGACGGCGGAGTTCTTGAGATCAGCTATAACGGCGGCTTCTTTCAGGATATTATCACAGCTGGCGGATCGTTTATTGAAGGCGGATACGACGGGACCTTAAGCTTTGGCAACGGAAGCAATCCGTTGTCCGGCCGGCAAGCCTGGTTCGGAAATAGAAGCAGCTTTTTGACAACGACCGTACAACTCCCGCTCGCCGCGAACGGCCAAAGCATTCAGCTTCGATGGCGCCTTGGCACTGACTCTAACACCGGCTCCGATTCAGGTTATACCGGTTGGTACATCGACAATGTGATCGTGCGGGCAACAAGTACTTGTTCATTTGTTCCAAATACCGTGCGGTCGCGGGCCGATTTCGACGGTGACGGCAAGACTGACATGTCAGTTTTCCGGCCGTCAAACGGTACCTGGTACCTTGCCCGTTCACAAGCCGGCATTACAGCAATGACATGGGGCGTTAGCACCGACACGCCAGTTCCGGGAGATTACGACGGTGACGGTAAATCGGACCTTGCCGTGTTCCGGCCGGCGTCCGGAAGCGTTCCCGATTTCTACATCGTGAAAAGCAATGGTTTCGTCTTCCAGTCAGTTTCCTGGGGCGAACCAGGTGACAAGTCGGTCACAGGCGATTATGACGGGGACGGAAAGGATGATATCGCCGTCTATAGAAGTTCTGACAACATGTGGTACGTTGTTAAGAGCAGCGGCGGAACTGAATTCACGCAATTCGGCCAGGCAGGCGATGTTCCCGTTCCCGGCAAATTCGACGCCGACAACAAGACAGATCGAGCTGTTTACCGCAACGGATTGTGGATCGTGTCAAAAAGTACGGGCGGCACGACGACCGTAAATTGGGGCCTCGCAACGGACGTACTTGTCCCGGCGGACTATGACGGCGACGACCGTGATGACTTTGCCGTTTGGCGGCCGTCCAACGCGACCTGGTATATTCGTCAAAGCTCAAACGATAATTTCGTTTCGATCCCGTGGGGACAAACCGGCGACGTTCCGGCACCCGGCGATTTTGACGGCGACGGCCGCGACGACCCGGCCGTATATCGGAACGGCCTCTGGTACTTGAGGCGGTCAACGGCCGGGCAGGCAGTCGGCACCTGGGGCGTTTCGACGGACATTCCGATACCGGCCAAATATCTGCCTTGACCGAAGATATGGCAGGAGAGGCGGCCTGCATCGCCTCTTCTACATTGACACCGACGCACGAGGGTGTCTGAAACGACTAATAGTCTGAGGTATCAATGCATTTTTGAACGCGGATCATGCTGGATTGAGCGGATTTTAAGGATCTATCCGTTTTGATCCGCTGGATCCGCATCATCCGCGTTCAAATTGCTTCTATTCTGAAGTAGGTTAAAGTTTTCAGACATCCTCCGATTTGGTCTTTCGCTTTCTTGCCCCCTCGAACGTTCAACGGTAAGTATTCTAAAGAAAGGAGTTTCGCACCATGTACGCTTCTTTTTCCAAAACCGCCGCCATCAAGTTTTCGATCGTGCTCGCTGCCGCCGTATTTGCCGCTGTCTTTCTTTTACTCGCGCCCGCGTCCAGCGACCAGAAGGCCCGGGCTTCTGCGTCCGGCCCGTCGCCATCGTTTACCGCTGCGCCTTACATTGTCGGGTGCCCGGAATGCCCGACCGAAAATAATTGCACGGCGTGCCATTCCGGAGCGGCGCCGAACAGCGGCCCAGGTTCGGTTGTGATCAGCGGGCTGCCTGCAAACTATCTGCCGAACCAGCAGATACCGCTTACCGTTACGGTCAGCGATCCTAACGCGGTCATCTACGGTTTTCAAATGGTCGCGATAAAAAGCAGCGGTGACAATATCGGCACATTCTCGTTTGCACCGGCAAATCCGCAGCCGCTTCAGGTGATCAGCGGATTCGTCAATGGAAAAGAGCGGCGCTATATCGAGCACACGATAAACGGCGTTACGCCGACGCAATTTGGCTCAAAATCGTGGAACGTCACATGGACCGCACCGGCGGAACGCGTCGGCAAACTCCATTTCTATGCGGCCGGAAATGGTGCCAATAGCGACAGCAGCTCGAGCGGAGATAATATCTACACATCATCCGACAGCACGCTGTCGGGTACTGCGATAGCGAATTTCGATACCGATGCAAAAAGCGACGTGTCGGTCTTTCGGCCTTCAACCGGCACATGGTACGCCCTGACAACCAGCCCGGCCAGCTTTATTGCAAGGCAATTTGGGCAAGCGGGCGATGTAGCGGTGCCCGGTGATTATGACGGAGACGGCAAAACAGATAACGCCGTATTCCGTCCGTCGAACACCACTTGGTATGTCAGGCATGCCGGCGGCGGTTATTCGGCGACGCAGTTTGGCCAGGCAGGCGACGTGCCCGTGCCCGGCGATTACGACGGCGACGGCAAGAACGATCTTGCGGTGTGGCGGCCAACGAACGGGACCTGGTATGTTCTCGGTTCTGTAAGCGGCTTCAAGGCCCGACAATTCGGGCAGGATGGCGATAAGCCGGCGCAGGGCGATTTTGACGCGGACGGCATTTCGGACCTTGCGGTATTCAGGCCTTCGAACGGCACGTGGTATCGTCAACTGTCAAAAGTGCCATCGTTCGTTGTAACACAATTTGGGCAGACAGGCGACCTGCCGGTTCCCGCGGATTATGACGGTGACGGCAAGAGCGATATTTCGGTCTTTCGACCGTCAAACGGTATCTGGTACCGTATTACCGCAACTGAGGGCTTCCGGTTTCAGGCGTTCGGCCAATCGGGTGATAAGCCTGCCCCCGCAGATTACGATGGCGACGGCAAGACCGATCTGGCAGTCTTTAGAAGCGGCGTGTTCTACATATTCGGAAGCGACGGCCCGACGTTTACGAGCAGAAATTTTGGCCAGGCCGGTGACATTCCGGTGGCGAGCGGATACATTCAGCAGCAGTAGGCTGGCGGAGATCTATCCGCAATATTTGCGGAAGCCCGCGCGTGAGAGGCTGAGTCAAAACGCAAAAAAAGCTGCGGAGCGGCGATATATTTGTAGCCCCACGTGAAGCGAAGCGAAACGTGGGGTTAGTCGAACGCATATCGCAAAGCCCGCCTAGGGGGCGGCAGGCCTTTGTTAAATTATTGAAAGCAATATCTCTCTGTCGCCCACTACGTGGGCTAGAGTCTCGTTTTTCGCCTAAACCACGGGTTCCGCTTTGCTCCACCCGTGGCTAAATTCTGCCACTGCTCCGCAGTTTAAGAAAGTTTGACCCAGCCTCTAACGCCGGGGCTTCCGGATATGAAAAACGAAAAGGCCCGCCAATGCTATTCGCACTGGCGGGTTTTATAACGGAGAAAAAAACTACTACTACCAGGTCAAAACATGTTGCATATGCCCGAAGGGTTTACTGTCCTTTCGGGGTTGGGCTTGGTTGGACGACCGGCACGACCGGGTTGGTGATAGGCACAACCGGCGGTACCTGGTCAGAGTTTGACGGCGGATTGCCAAGCGGGACCGGCTGAACGATCGTCGTTGTTGCGGGACGGGTCGCACCTGCACCACCGGCAAACTCCGGTTTATATACCCGCGGCGTGATAAAGAACAGGATCTCAGCCGTTTCGCGGGACACGTTCTTTCGCTTGAAGAGATTTCCAAAGAACGGAATTCTCGACAGGCCCGGCGTGCGATTGACGCCTTCACGTTCGTCGTCAGAGAGAACGCCGCCGATCACTGTCGTCCCGCCGTCGGGAACAACAACTTCCGTCTGCATGCTCTGCGTGCTGATGCCCGGAGCGGTTGCACCGGCAACAACCTCTGAAAGCGAACTGTTCTCTGCCAAAAGATTAAGGATGACAGTGCCTACATCAGTGATCTGAGGCGTAACTTCCAGCTTAAGCGGCACATCAACGTACTGCGTAGTGGTTATTACCGCACCACCGGCCGCGGAACCTGGCTGAACCGTCGTGATCGGAACCTTTAGTCCGCTCTTGATCTCAGCTTTTCGGTTGTTAAGCGTGGTCACGCGGGGCGTCGCAATTACCTTTACCTGGCCTTTCTTCTCGCCAGCGGTGATCAACAAATTGATCTGCGCCGTTCCAAAAACACCCGTGGTCAAGCCGATAGCGGTGTTGGCGATCTGTGACGCCAAATTGTTTTGAATATTGCCGTTCGGAAGGCTCGGCGGCACGGGAATTCGGGGATCGACGGGCGCGTTCGGCAGTGTAGAACCAAAGGCCCCGCGATTCGTGCCTCCCAGAAAAGCCGAAAGCTGAACACCGACATCGCGGCTAAAGCTGCGTGACGCGACGACAATGCGTGTTTCGATCTCGACCTGCGGTTCGGGCTGATCGAGCAGGGTTACTAGCTGGCGTACCGCATCGATGTTCTCGCGAACATCCGTGACGATAAGAGTATTTGTGCGGCCATCAACCTCAACCGCTCCGCGACGCGAAAGGCGGCGTTTGATAATGCCTAGAATTCCCTGGTCACCGCCGGCCGCTCCGGTCGTTGTACCTGAACCGCCGCCTGCGCCTCCGCCCGCGCCGGCGCCAGTGATAGTCCCGGCTGTCGGGCCGTCACTGCCGGCAGCTGATGAAAGCGTGCCTAACGCGCGGGCGTAGTTGAGACGGATAAATTCTGTATAGAGCGGCGAAGAATCAAGCTGATTATTCTGTTGTGCCCGAAAGATCTCGCCTTCGGACGCAAGTACCTTTGCATCGGCGACACGCAGAATATTCCCGTTGACCTGAATGCCAAGCTCCTGTGACCGCATTACCGAGTCAAGGGCAATGTTCCACGGAACGTCCGATACATTTACCGTTACCGGGATCTTGCCGACCGATTTGTCGATGACGAAGTTTATCCCGTACTGCTCGGTGATGTAGTTGAGAATGTCGCGAACATCTGCGTTCACAACGTTCAGATTGATCGGCTCGCCGCGAAAACCCGGATCGCCGTAGCGTTTGCCCTGCTGCTGCGGCTCAACCCGTTGAGCAGCAACCGCCAGTGCAAGCGTGCTGATGAAAATGATCGCGATAACCGCCTTTTTGCCGATACCGCTAATGAATTGAAGAGAAGTCATGTTTCCTCCGTTTACAAGTACCGTCGGCCTTTTGGAAGGTTTGGGCGACGGCCATTTGGGTGAGTTCGTGCGTAGCTTTGACGGCAAACCCCTTTTGCGGCGGCCTGCGTCGAAAAATTTCCGTGCGGGATGTTATTTGTTTTTGGCGACCTTGACCGGCTTTTTGCCCGTCTTTGCCGTCTTTTTCTTTGACTCGGCCTCCGGCGGCTGGCTGTTCATCTCGTCAAGAGGCGAAACGACCGGTGCCGGTGCCGCTTGTTTGGCGGCTGCCGCGTCGGCGGCTGCCGGCGGCTGATAGGTCGCGACCGCTTCGGGCGGACGACCTGTAGATTCGGTAGGCGCCGTTCCCTGGATGGTTTCCTGCTGTGTATATTTGCGCAGCAACTTGTTCTCGACCGAGGCGACGAATTTGTTCTTTCCAAGCTTTGTCACCTTGCGGAACACGAGCCGGTTCTCTTCGACCGCGACAAGCTGTCCGTCAAAGAATTTTTCGCCGGGATAGATCGTGTACGAAAGCTTGATCGGCACCGCTTCGACCATTGCGGCGTAACCGCGGGGCGTTTTGAAAATGCCTGTAACGGCCATTTCGTCCAGCGTGAGCACGCTCGTTACTTTCGGCAGCGGCTGATTATTCACCGCGGCCTGTTCACGAAGCCGTTTGAAGAATTCGATCCGTTGATCGATCGACGGCATCAATGACTGGGTCGAAGATGCAGGCTTCGGCACGGCTGACTTGCCGCCGCGCGTATCACGCTGCCTGGCCCAGCCGGGCTTGGCAAACGGATCGCGGCTGCTTTGGGCCTGAACGCTGGTTGCGGCGATATGGCCGCCGATCAGCATCGCGCCGGCAAGGCCGAGGCTGGCCGTGAGAAATCTTTTGAGGTGTGATGTGTTCATCATTGCTTTTTCTCTCTTATGCAAGGGCTGCAAGGATCATTTTGCGGCAGTGGCGGGAGCCGGGGCGGCAGGTGCCGGGGCACCGGCAGGCGGCGCGGGCTTGCACGGCGGCTGGCCTGGGGCCGGCGGCGGCGCTCCGGGAGCGCACGGCTTCGGGCCTTTGTTCAACGCATCCGGATCGGCATAGTAGGCCTTTAGCTCGAACATCGCATGAATCGTTTGATCGGCCGTCTGCTTATCGCGCTGGTTGATCTTGAAATTCTGGATCGAGACAATGCGGGGCAGCTTGGCCATCTTGTCGAAGAAGGAACGCAGGTTATTGAAGTTGCTGTCAACCTCGACCTCGACGCTCTTTGCCATCACCGCTTCGGTCGATGTATCGTCCTTTGGCGCGAACCGCCAGACGATCATCCGTGAATCTTTGGCCGTGTCCTGCAGTCCCTGGAGCACGTTCGTGATCTCACGCTG
>JADLDC010000122.1 GCA_020846885.1 Acidobacteriota bacterium
ACGTCAGCAGCACTGGTTTGGAATATCGGATAGTCTAATGTTTCTGTGGTCATTGCTTGTTCCCCCCGAATCTGTGAGCTTCAATTGGTGTGCCAAACTGTGAGTGCCGAAACAGGTTCATAATATTGAACGCACCAACAGCCAAAAAGTTGCGTTTTACAGGCATACTTTGTAATTCGGGGAACATCTCAGTCTGGATTCATTACGATCGCACTGAACGGCTTAGGTTGTCCGTACACGATTTCGTGTGTATTGAATCAATTCACCGCTATTGCAGGGAGTGCTTCGGTGCTATCATGAAAATTCAGCCGCTGCTGCCTGAAGTTTCGCGGCACAGGTGAAGTCGAAATGATCCGGAAAGCTTTACAGATAACAGCCGTTTCGCTCCTCTTACTAGGCCTGCTTATGGCGGGTGCATTTGCCCAGCCGGCCGCCGCTCCGCGCAGCCAGGAGGTTAGCGAAGACGACGGCGTACCCGTACTGATCAAGCATCTTCCGGATTGGCAAAGCGTACGGCCGAGCACGGTTTTTGTGACAAACCCGCAAGATCTTGCCAAGGCCGCCGGTGAACGGCCGGTTCTAGGCCTGATCGACCTTACAGGCGGGGCCGAAGCCGTGAAGGCGGAGTATCCGGCTGGAAAACTGGTGATCGTGGAATTCACAAATCCACAGACCTCTTCCGAGACGGATGCAAAGATCCTAGACTATCTTGCAGCACACCCTGAACCGGCAACCGTTTACAGGCGGATCGGCAACTACAATGCTTTTGTGTTTGACGCCTCGGAACAGCAGGCGGCTGTCGCCCTCCTCGACCAGGTCAAATATCAAAAGACAATTCAGTGGCTCGGTGAAGACCCATACCTGGCGGAAAAGATCGGGCGCTACTTTGCCACAACCGCACGCGATGTGATGCTTTCGACGGTAATGTGGATAGTGGGCGGCCTTGGGCTGTCGATCGTGCTCGGAATAATCGCCGGCTTGGTATTTTTCCGAATGCGCGAGCAGCAGCGTGCCAACTGGAGCCGTTTCACCGACGCCGGCGGCATGACACGGCTCAACCTTGATGAGCTTAGTGAGTAAGCGGCATGGCGAGCTATGGCAATGCCTCGATCAACCGTTCAATATCCCCAGAGTTATTAAAGAAATGCGGTGCGATGCGTAGAACATCGTTTCGCGGGCTGACAACAATGTTGTCCGCCATCAAGCGTTCGGCGATAGCGTTGCAATCCAGGCCCCCGCGATGCCTGATGCACACGATCGCGGACTTCTCTCCTGCCTCGCGTGAGCTAACGATGTCATAGTCCTTTGCCGCCAGGCGTTCGCAGAGTTCATCCGACAGGCTTTCCAGATGCTTTTCGATGCGGTCAAGGCCCGTCTCCTTCAGCAGCGTAAGGCTTGCTTCAAGCCCATAGAACAGCGACGACGCGCCCGTACCGCTTTCCCATGCCAGGGCGTTCGGCTTTAGCGGCTGCGTGCGGTCGCCAAAATCCCAGGGCGTCGCGACGCTTATCCAGCCGACGAAAGAAGGCTCTACCCGCTCACGGGCGCGGTCTGATATGTACAGAATTCCGCAGCCTTCGGGTGCGCAAAGCCATTTATGGCTCGCTCCTGATGCAATGTCAACATATTGGCCCGGCAGATCGAAAGCGCACGCACCGAGGCCTTGAATTACATCTACCGCGAACAAAGCGTCGGCGGAACGCGCCGCCCGCCCGATGCGTTCAAGATCCGCCCGAAAACCAGAGCCATACTGGACCGCACTGATCGAAACAAGTCTGGTTTTGCTGTCGATCATGCCGATAAATTCGTCCATGTCTATCCGGCCGTTTCTGTCCGGGCAAAGCCTAAGCTCAACGCCGAACCGGTCACGCGCCATTCGCCATGGATAGAAATTGGCCGGAAACTCAAGTTCGTAACTGACAATATTGTCGCCGGCCTTCCAATCAAGCCCGTTGGCGACGGACGCAAAACCATCGGAAGTGTTTCGCATAAAAGCGACCTGTTCGGGCCGCGAGCCAAGCATCGAGGCTGCCAGTTCGCGAGCACGGTTCTTCGCGGCTATCCACTCGGAATAATTTTTTGACCCGTTCGCCGAAACATCTGTCAATTGGGAGTTTATGGCTTCTATGGCGGTTGTCGGGATCGGGGCGACCGCGGCACTGTTCAGGTAGTTATAGGTCGCAAGAGCTGGAAAATGTGTTCGTATTTTGTCGTTCATATATTAAATAAGGTTCCCACAGGCCGGCTGCATTACCACGAATGACACGAATCAGGAAACAAGGGCCCACGAAACGAGATTATTGTTTTGGGAACGGTGCCTGTAAAGGCTTTGGGCCCAATAAAAAATCTTTGACAAACCCCTTGACCGATTGTAACTTCTAAGATGGTGGAACGCGCTAGTGCGCTCACAGGCGTTCTTTCAAGCTTTACTAAACAGTATGTTCGAGTTTCGCAGGAAAAACCAGATCGAATTTGGAATGGTATCGCCGGGTGACGACCCTGACATCGATGTTGTCCGGATGCGGCGTGAGTCGAGGC
>JADLDC010000123.1 GCA_020846885.1 Acidobacteriota bacterium
CCAGCTTATTGTATTTCTTTTTATTCCGTTCACCACCTCCTGGTTCCTGATAATCTGCGGTTTTCTTCTTTTTCGGCTGTTCGATATTTGGAAGCCCTATCCGATCGATGATCTCCAGCATCTCCCAGGCGGCATCGGTATCTGCGCGGACGATTTTCTCGCGGGGATATATGCCGGCGTTTGCCTTTCGGTCATTTACGCGATTAGTCTGTCAATATGAGTATCCACGTACTGCCGGGTGATTCGCTTGCCGCTGAGTTCAATAAAACAGGAATTAACGGCGAGGTGGTCGTTTGCCGCGAGTGTCTGGTGGCGGGCGATAAATCTGGTGCCACGCTCGAGGAATTCTGGGAACGGCGGGCAAATTTTATCGCGCTCGACTACGGCGGCGATCCGATCGAATATCAGGAAAATGTGGCGTACGAACTTGAAAAATTGATCGGGCTTCCTGCTGATACTGAGGTGAACCTCTGGTTCGAGTATGAGCTTTTCTGCCAGGTGAACATGTGGTTTTGCCTCGATCTGGTAATGGGCTCGGATGCCGAGGTCTTTCGGGTAGAGCCGCTGAATGCCTCTCCGGATGATATTTGGAAAGGATTTGGACCGAGCGGGGCCGCTGACCTCGTTAATTGCTTCGAAGCCCGGACGCGATTTTCGGATGAAGATATCCGGATGGGATCACGGCTGTGGCACGCATTTCGCGAGGGTGATCTCGACGAACTGCGACGGCTTGGCGAATATCGCTCACCTTGTTTTCCATTTTTGAAAGAAGTATGCGAAGCGGCGGCCGAGATCGGCTCGCGTCCGGCGGCGATCGTTCGCGAACTGAAGGCGCGCGGCTTGAACGAACTTGATTCTCTGTTTCCGGAGTTTCAAAAACGCGCCGGTGTTTACGGATACGGCGATCTGCAGGTCGAGCGGCTTCTTCAACTGTGCTAGGCCCTACGACATATGGTTGTTGTCGAGCTGTTCTTCCTCGGGTGACGATTCGACCACTTCGTTCCTTTGAAATATCCAGCCCCGCCGCCAGAAATAGACGAGCAGGGCAGCGGCGACCAATGCCATCAAGCCGAGCGTGATGAAATATCCGTAAGCGGTCCGCAACTCGGGCATATTGTCGAAGTTCATTCCATAAATGCCCGCGATCAATGAAAGCGGCAGCATGATCGCCGAAAGCACCGCAAGTGTCTTCATGACGTCGTTTGTGCGGTTCGCGACCACGGAAAAATGAATGTCGAACAGGCTGCTGACCAGGTCGCGATAGCTGTCGGAAAGATCAGAAACGCGCTGAAGATGGTCGTGAACGTCGCGGAAATAGGGAAGTATATGTTCCGCGATCTGCGGGAATTCGCCGTGTGAGATGCGATACAAAACTTCGAGTTGCCGAGCTGAGATCCGGCGGAGCCTCATTACGCTGCGGCGCAGCACCATTACTTCCTCAAGCACCGCACTGTCGCTTTTCTTTAGATCGAACACACGCTCCTCCAGCGACGCTATTTCCAGATCAAAATCATCGACTATCGGCATATAGAGATCGACAATATGATCAAGGACCTGGTGAAGCACGTACGCCGGACCGCGCGTAAAAGCCACATGGCTTTTCCTGATCTGCTCCTTGACGATCTTAACGCTTCGGAACCGCTGATCGTGGAACGTGACAAGAAAATTCTTCCCCAGATATCCATCCAGTTCCTTTGTTACGAATTTACCAGGCCCCGTTTCGCCTGGTTTGATCCCGTGGACGATAAAATAGATATAGTCTGGAAACGCCTCGATCTTTGGCTGATTGCGCGTCTCAATGCAATCTTCGACCGTCAAATAGTGAAACTTGAACACATCAAGGAGAATAGCCCGTGCTTCGTCGATCTGCTCGGGTGTTTCGCCTAGAAGATCGACCCAAACAACATTGTCATTGTTCTTCAGCAGCTCCGGCAGTTCATCAACAGTAAAGCCTTCCTCAACCTGCTTTGCTCCGGGCCTATAAACGAATATTTCCATACAGTTACTGGGTCGCCGACGGGTGCGATGATACCTGAAAGTGAGCATTTTCGCCAATGCTCTCCGCCATGAGCGAGCACCGCCGGCGGCCCGGCCAGGCCGCACACCAAAAGTCTTGACGCGGGCAGAACCAGCGATGTAAAATCATTTTGTACAGACCTCTTAGCCCACTTGGCCAATGTTGGCCGCTACAGATAACGGTGCAGGGCAGATCGACGAACCCCAAGACGACACCTGGACCCACAAAAACGTTTTCGCGAACAGAATTAGGAGAAAAGATGGAAGTCCGGAACACCGGCCGTTACTGTCGGCCGATACTGACGGGAATTTTCTTGACGGCAATTTTTGTGGTCTCTGCATTGGACCTTACAGTGCACGGGCAGGAATCGCCCGAGCCTGTGCTGCTCAGTGAACAAGGTTCGACCAAGGTTTTGGCCGTCAATGCGGAAGGTTGGAACGGAGGCGTTCCGTCCACAGGAACAGCGGTCATCGCTCAGGATTCACGAGTCGTAGTATTTGTCACAAATATCGACTTGCTGTCTGACGAAGGAGCGAACGCCTTTCGCGCCAACGGGGCAGACAACCGCGGAAAGCAGTACCGGCTGGTTGTTGAGAACATCCAGCCTGTCCGAAAACGCCCGTGGATCTTTGGGGTCACACTTCGTGTTCACGATCCGAATGGATACAATGGCCAGCCTCGGATGAAGGGTGGGCTTAAGATCAGGATCACTTGGCGCGGCAACACGACAAATCAGTTAAGACTAACGAACGGCCGCGTGCAGATGCCCGATCCGGACGGCCTGCAGCCGTCGCCTGTGCCCGCGTCGCCGCCATCGGCAACGGCAAACCGCTTCTCTACCGGCGGTGATCGTGCCCGGTTCATGGAGCAGGCGGCATTCGGGCCAAATTCAGCTTTGGATTTCCGGCTTCGGCAGGTCGGGTTTAGGCGGTGGATCGATGAGCAGTTCTATAAGCCTTATCCTACGATCCCTTACTCAAATTTTGCCCAAAAACCCTTCGACG